>NZ_JBEZLP010000022.1:0-184793 GCF_040652195.1 Streptomyces sp. NPDC048278 | reverse complement strand
TGGCTGCGGCCCGTCGCTCCCGGTGTGGTGGGGGAGTTGTACGTAGCAGGTGTTCAGCTGGCTCGTGGTTATGTCGGTAACGCGCCGTTGTCCGCCGAGCGTTTCGTCGCCTGCCCGTTCGGGTGGGGTGTGCGGATGTATCGCACCGGGGACCGGGCTCGCTGGACTTCCGACGGTCGGCTGGTGTTCGCCGGTCGGGTGGATGATCAGGTGAAGATTCGTGGGTTCCGGATCGAGCCGGGTGAGGTGCAGGCGGTCGTCGCCGCACACCCCCAGGTCGGGCAGGCCACGGTGATGGCCCGGGCGGATGGTGTCGGCGAGATGCGCCTGGTCGCGTACGTCGTACCTGACCGGTCGGCACCGGACGCACGGGAACTCGTGGCTGCTGTGCAGGAGTTCGCTGCTTCGCGGTTGCCGGGGTACATGGTGCCGTCGGCTGTCGTGGTGCTGGACGAGTTGCCGTTGAATGCGAACGGGAAGGTGGACCGTGCGGCTCTGCCGGCTCCCGAGGCTGCGGCGGGTAGCTCGGGGCGTGCCCCGGCGGATGTCCGTGAGGAGCTGCTGTGTGCCGCCTTCGCGCAGGTGCTCGGAGTGGATTCCGTCGGTGTGGACGACGACTTCTTCGTGCTCGGCGGGCATTCCCTGCTTGCAGTCCGGCTGGTCTCCCGTGTCCGGGTGCTGCTCGGCGAGGAGGTGGGGGTCCGGGCGTTGTTCCAGGCGCCGACGCCCGCGGCCCTGGCGGTCTACCTCGGTGCGGCCCGGGCGGATGGCATCCTCCGTCCTGCGCTGACCGCTGCTGTCGAGCGGCCCGGCCGGCCTCCGCTGTCTTTTGCGCAGCAGCGCCTGTGGTTCCTGGCCCAGCTCGAAGGCCCAAGCCCCACCTACAACATTCCCACCGTTCTACGGCTCTCGGCCGACGTGGACGCGACCGCACTCGGTGCCGCACTGCGTGACGTACTCGGGCGGCACGAGGTACTCCGCACGAGGTTCCCTGCGGTCGACGGGGAGCCGTATCAGCACGTCGTACCGGTGGCGGAGCTGGACTGGGACCTGGAGACCGTCGACCTGGCGGACGCGTCGCCCGCGGAGGTGTCGGAAGCCGTCATGGTGCGGGCGCGCCATGCCTTCGATCTGGAGGGTGAGATACCTGTACGGGCGTCGCTGCTCAGGATCGGTGACGCGGGGACGGCGTTGGTGCTGGTGGTGCATCACATCGCGGGGGACGGCTGGTCGATGGGGCCGTTGGCGCGGGACCTCTCGGCGGCGTATGCGGCGCGGTGTGAGGGGCGGGCGCCGGAGTGGGTGCCGTTGCCGGTGCAGTACGCGGACTACACGCTGTGGCAGCGGGAGTTGCTCGGCGACGAGGATGACCCGGAGAGCTTGATAAGCCGTCAGGTCGCCTACTGGCGGCAGGCATTGGACGGTGTGCCCGAGGAACTCGACCTGCCCTTCGACCACCCCCGCCCACCGGTGGCAACGCATCGCGGCCACAGTGTTCCGCTGGACATTCCGGCGGATGTGCACGCCGGGCTGGTCGAGTTGGCCAGGGCCGAGGGTGTGACGGTGTTCATGGTGTTGCAGGCTGCGCTGGCGGTGCTGTTGTCGCGGTTGGGTGCGGGGGAGGACATTCCGATCGGGTCTGCGGTGGCGGGGCGTACGGACGAGGGGCTTGACGATCTCGTCGGGTTCTTCGTGAACACCCTGGTCATCCGTACCGACCTCTCGGGTGACCCGGCTTTCCGGGATGTGCTGGCGCGGGTGCGGGAGCGCAGTCTTGCCGCGCTGGAAAACCAGGACGTCCCCTTCGAACGGCTCGTCGAGGAACTGGCCCCGACCCGCTCACTCGCCCGGCACCCGCTCTTCCAGGTCGTACTCGGTGTGGAGAACGTCGAGCACACGGTCGCGGACCTGCCGCGCGCGCAGTCGGCGAGGCTCGGCAACCCGGTCGTCGAGCGGGGGGCCGTAGCGCCCACGGGCGCCAACTCCCTGACCGCGACCGCGAAATTCGACCTGGAGCTGACCGTCAGGGAGTCGCTGGACGGCGACGGCAGGCCCGCGGGTCTTCGTGGCGCGGTCACCGCGGCGGCGGACGTCTTCGACCCGGCGACCGTCGGGCTCCTCACCGAGCGGTGGGTGCGGGTCGTGAGGCAGGTGGCCGTCGAGCCCGAACGGCACCTGCACGAGATCCAGGTGCTCGCCGAAGCCGAACGGGAGGAGTTGCTGGCCGACTGGAACGACTCCGCTGCCCCGGTGCCGGCCCGCACGGTGGTCGAGCTGTTCGAGGCACAGGTGGTGCGCACGCCGGACGCGCCCGCCCTGCTCGGTGACGGTGTCGAGATCTCGTACGCCGGACTCGACGCCCGTGCCGACCGGCTCGCCCGGCATCTGACCGGACGGGAGGTGCGGGCCGAATCCGTGGTGGCGGTCCTGATGGAGCGGGGCGCCGGACTCGTCACGGCTCTCGTCGGAGTGCTGAAGGCGGGGGCGGCGTATCTGCCGATCGACCCGCAGCAGCCGGCCGAACGGCTGGCCTACCTCCTGGCCGACAGCGGCGCCGCGCACGTACTCACCTCCCGCGCCTGCGCCCGGCTCCTGGACGAGGCCGCCGTGGCCGCCGCCACGACACGCGCCCCGCAGGACGCCGCCCTGATCACCGACGTGCCGCGCACCGTACTGGACGACCTGGACCTGGCTGGGGACCTCGACCTGGACCGTGTCGGCATCTCGCCCCAGCAGGCGGCATACGTGATCTACACCTCCGGTTCCACCGGGCGCCCCAAGGGGGTCGTCCTGTCCCATGCGGGCGCCGTGAACCTCGCCGAGGCACAGCGCCGGCGGCTCGGGGTACGGGCCGGGGACCGGGTCCTCCAGTTCGCCAGCGTGGGCTTCGACGCCGCGACCTGGGAGCTGCTCATGGCGCTGGGCGCGGGCGCCGCGCTGGTGGTGGCGCCTGCCGACGAGCTGTCGCCGGGCACCGGGCTCGCGGAGGTCGTGGACCGGTGGCGGGTCAGCCATGCGACGCTGCCGCCCGCCGTACTGGCGGTGGAACAGCCCGCCGACTACGCCGGCCTGCGCACGCTCGTGTCGGCGGGCTCCGCGCTCGACCCGAGGGTTGCCGAGCGCTGGGCCGAAGGGCGGGAGCTGGTCAACGCCTACGGGCCGACCGAGACCACCGTCTGCGCCACCATGTCCGCGCCCCTGAACCCGGTACGGGTGGCGGGCGGAGCCGTGGACATCGGCGGACCCGTCGCCAACACCCGGCTGTACGTGCTCGACGAGTGGCTGCAGCCGGTGCCGGCCGGGGTGACCGGTGAGTTGTACGTCGCCGGGGCGGGGCTGGCCCGTGGTTACGCGGGCAGGCCCGGCCTGACGACGGAACGGTTCGTGGCCTGCCCGTTCGCCGCAGGGGAGCGGATGTACCGTACCGGCGACCGGATGCGGTGGACCGCGGACGGCAACCTGGTCTTCGCGGGACGGGCCGACGACCAGGTGAAGATCCGCGGCTTCCGGATCGAGCCGGGTGAGATCCAGGCCGTGCTCGCCGCGCACCCGGGGCTCGCGCAGGCGGCTGTCGTCGCTCGCGAGGACACTCCGGGCGATCCGAGGTTGGTGGCCTACGTCGTCCCGGCCGACGGCTCCGAGGGCCCGGACGGCCAGGAGGGTCCCGACGACGCCGACGGCTCCGACAACGCCGACGGCTCCGACAACGCCGACGGTCCTGACGAGGCCGTGGCCCCCCGGCTGCTCGCCGAACTGCGGGCCTTCGCCCGGCAGCGGCTGCCGGAGTACATGGTCCCGGCCGCGTTCGTCGTACTCGCCGGACTCCCGCTCACGGTGAACGGCAAACTCGACCGCGCCGCGCTGCCCGCACCCGACCCGACCGCGCCGGGACGGACCCGTGGCGCCCGCCGCGGTCCCGGCACGGTGCTGGAGGACCTGCTGTGCGAGACGTTCGCCGAGGTGCTCGGGCTCGCGGAGTTCGGGCTCGACGACAACTTCTTCCAGTGCGGGGGCCATTCACTGCTGGCGGTCAAGCTCGTGGCCCGGCTGCGGGAACGAGGTGTGTCGGTCTCCGTCGGCACGCTGCTCGCCGCCCCCACGGTGGCCGCGCTGCTGAACCGGATGGACCTGTCGTCGGTGGCAGACTCGCTGGACGTGCTCCTGCCGCTGAAGACCGACGGCAGCCACGCCCCGTTCTTCTGCGTCCACCCGGCCGGCGGCCTCAGCTGGTCGTACAGCCCGCTGGTCCGCCACGTGCCGCGCGAGATGCGCCTGTACGGGCTCCAGGCCCGCGGCTTCGACGGCAGCAGCGCGTTCGCCGCCTCCGTCACGGAGATGGCGGCCGACTACATCCGGCAGATCCGCTCCGTCCAGGAGGCCGGGCCCTACCACGTGCTCGGGTTCTCGGCCGGTGGCATCCCGGCCCACGAGATCGCCGTACAACTGGAGGCGGCCGGCGAGGAGGTCGTACTCGTCATCCTCGACGCCTATCCGGAACATCAGCCGGAACAGCAGCCGGAACACTCCGAACAGCCGGAAGAGTCTGAAGAGTCTGAAGAGTCAGCGCAGTTCGAACGGCGAGGGCCCGATCTGGACCGGCTGGTGGCCAGGATGCAGGCGGAGGCCGGCGAGACGCTCGGCGGACTCTCCGACGCGGAGATCCAGATCTTCGCCCGCGTCTACCAGAACAACGCGTCCATCAACTCCGCGCACCGGTGCGGCCGTTTCGGCGGTGACGCGCTGCTCGTCGTCGCCGCCGCGGACAAGCCGGACGACGAACCCACCACCGAACGCTGGCGCCCGCACATCGCCGGCGACATCACCGAAGAACGCCTTGCGTGCCGGCACTCGGACCTGCTGGCACCCGACCGACTCGGCGAGGCCTGGGCGCGCATCGCCGCCTGGCTCGGCCTGGAGAACTGACCCACCACGACGGCACCGATCAGGGGGACGGTGCCGCAGCGCATCAATACGGCGAAAAATCAAGGAAATGGAGTGACAAAACATGAATGCTCCTGTCAGTGATCAGTCCCGTTCGGCTGCCGTGGAGAACGTCGTCATCGTCGGCGGTGGTACGGCGGGATGGATGACGGCGGCGTACCTGACCGCCGCCTTCGGCGACCGGGTCAAGATCACGCTGGTGGAGTCGGCGGACGTCGGCACGATCGGCGTCGGCGAGGCCACGTTCAGCGACATCAGGCACTACTTCGAGTTCCTCGGCCTGGCCGAGCGGGACTGGATGCCCGCGTGCAACGCCACGTACAAGCTCGCGGTCCGGTTCGAGAACTGGCGTGAGCCGGGGCACCACTTCTACCACCCGTTCGAGCAGCTCGGGTCGGTCAAGGGCTTCCCGCTCACCGACTGGTGGCTGCGCTACCCGACCACCAGCCGGTTCGACGTCGACTGCTTCGTGATGGCCAACCTGTGCGACGCCGGGCGCAGTCCGCGTTACCTCGACGGGCGCCTGCTGGAACAGGAGTTCGTCGAGAACGACGAACTGCCCACGACCATCGCCGACTACCAGGGCGCGCAGTTCCCCTACGCCTACCACTTCGAGGCGCACCTGCTGGCCAAGTTCCTCACCAGGTACGCCACCCAGCGCGGGGTGCGGCACGTCGTCGACACCGTGCAGGACGTGGGGCTCGACGAGCGCGGCTGGATCTCGCACGTGCAGACCGCCGAGCACGGCCGCCTGACGGGCGACCTGTTCGTCGACTGCACCGGTTTCCGCGCGCTGCTCCTGAACAAGACGCTGGACGAGCCGTTCGTGTCGTACCAGGACACCCTGCCCAACGACAGCGCGGTCGCCCTCCAGGTGCCCATGGACATGGACAAGGACCCGCTGCGGCCGTGCACCACGGCCACCGCCCAGGACGCGGGCTGGATCTGGACCATCCCGCTGATCAGCCGGATCGGCACCGGATACGTCTACTCCCGGGACTACCTGGAGCCCGAGGAGGCCGAGCGGACGCTGCGCGAGTTCGTCGGCCCCGCCGCCGCGGACGTCCAGGCCAACCACATCAGGATGCGGATCGGCCGCAGCCGGCGGTCATGGGTCAACAACTGTGTGGCCATAGGCCTGTCCAGCGGGTTCGTCGAGCCGCTGGAGTCCACCGGCATCTTCTTCATCCACTACGCCATCGAGCAACTGGTCAAGTACTACCCGGCCGCCGACTGGGACCTCTCGCTGCGCGAGCAGTACAACGCCTCGGTGACGAACGTCATGGACGGCGTCCGTGAGTTCCTCGTCCTGCACTACCGGGGCGCCAAGCGCGCCGACAACCAGTACTGGCGGGACACCAACACCCGCGCCATACCCGACGCGCTCGCCGAGCGGCTGGAGCAGTGGGAGAGCAAGGTCCCGGACACGGGCAGCGTCTACCCCCGCTACCACGGCCTGCCGCCGTACTCGTACAACTGCATCCTGCTCGGCACCGGCGGCATCGACGTACGGCCCTCGCCGGCGCTCGACCTGATCGACGAGAAGGACGCGCTGGCCGAGTTCCAGCTCATCAAGGACAAGGCCCGCGCGCTGGTGGCGAGTCTGCCCACCCAGAACGAGTACTTCCGGAGGATGCGTGACGGCGCGTGAGCGCGGGACACACGGGCCGGCGCCGGGCGGCTCGGGTGAGGTGAGGGTGCCGATGGACGGCGAGTTCCGCGAGATGATGGCGGGCTTCCCCACCGGTGTGTCGGTGGTCACCGCCCGGCGGGGCGTCGACCCGCCCTGGGGGATGACGTGTTCGTCCCTGTGCAGTCTGAGCACGGCTCCGCCGCGGCTGCTGGTCTGTCTGCGCGCCCAGAGTCCGACCCTGGACGCGGTGCTCGCCAGCGGCGCGTTCGCGGTGAACCTGCTGCACGGGGACGCGGAGGACGTGGCGGCGCTCTTCGCCTCCGGCGCGGCGGACCGGTTCGAGCGGGTGGTGTGGAAACCGTCCGCCCGGACCGGCAGCCCCGCCCTGGTGGAGTCCGCGCACGCCATCGCGGACTGCACCGTCGCGCGCACCCACCCCGACGGCGACCACGTGATCGTCGTCGGGGTGGTGCGGTCCGTCGAACGCTTCGACCGGGACAGCTCGCTGCTCTACGGCTTCCGGCAGTACGGCGAGCTGTCCCGTCCGTTGCCCGTGTCTCGGGGTGTGCGTGACTGACACCCTGGCGGCGGCGCCGGTCCCGCCGATCGGCGCGCACCCGATGCTCCTCTTCCTGCTCCAGGTGGGTGTGCTGCTGTCGCTGGCGATCGTGCTGGGCAGACTGGCCGGACGGCTGGGGCTGCCCGCCATCGTCGGGGAGTTGAGCGCGGGGGTGCTGCTCGGTCCCTCGCTGGCCGGCTGGGCCGCCCCGGGCGCGGCCGGGTGGCTGCTGCCCCGGCAGCCGGAGCAGATGCACCTGCTCGACGCGGTCGGACAGGTCGCGGTGCTGCTGCTGGTGGGGCTGACGGGCATGGAGACGGACCTGCGGATGATCCGCCGCCGACGGTCCACCGCGCTACGGGTCAGCCTCGCCGGGCTGCTCGTCCCGCTGGGCCTCGGCATCGCGCTCGGCTACCCGCTGGCCGGTCTGCTCGACTCGGACTCCGACACCCCGGTGTTCGTGATGTTCATGGGCGTGGCCATGTGTGTCAGCGCCATACCGGTGATCGCCAAGACGCTGATGGACATGGGGCTGATCCACCGGGACGTCGGTCAGCTCACGCTCGCCGCGGGCATGATCGACGACGCGTTCGGCTGGATGATGCTGTCGGTGATCTCGGCGGCGGCGGTCGGCGGGCTGACCGCCGGGACGGTCGGCCGTTCGGTCGGTGCGCTGGTGCTGGTGGTCGTGCTGGCCGTGGTGGTCGGCAGACCGGTCGTCCGGCGCGTGCTGCGCCGGTGCGGCCCCTCCGCCGAGCGGACGGTGGCCGCGGTCGCGGCCCTGCTGCTGATGTCGGCCGCGGGTACGCAGGCGCTGGGTCTTGAGCCGGTGTTCGGGGCGTTCGTCTGCGGCATCCTGATCGGCTCAAGCCGGGAGTGGGTGCCGGCCAGGACGGCGTCCCTGCGCACGGTGGTGCCGGCCGCCCTGGCACCGGTGTTCTTCGCGACCGCCGGGCTGCGGATCGATCTGCGCGCCCTGGCGAAGCCGCCGGTGCTGGCCGCGGCGCTGATCGTGCTCGCCGTCGCGGTGATCGGCAAGTTCACCGGCGCGTTCGTGGGCGCACGCCTGAGCCGCCTGAGCCGCTGGGAGGCGCTGGCGCTGGGCGCCGGGATGAACGCACGCGGCGTGGTCGAGGTGATCGTGGCCATGGTCGGGCTGCGCCTGGGCGTCCTGACGACCGACTCCTACACGATCATCGTGCTCGTCGCCGTGGCCACGTCCGTCATGGCACCCCCGATCCTGGCCTTCGCCATGAAACGGATCGACTGCACGAAGGAGGAGGAACTCCGCCTCCGAGCCTGGGGCGGACCGTCGGTACCGAGCGGCGAGGGGGTGGCCTAGCGGCCTAGCGGCCTAGCGGCCTAGCGGCCTAGCGGCGGGGCGGCGGGGCGGCTTGGCGGCGGGGCGGTGAGACAGCGGGATGGCGGGGGCGGGCGGGAGGTGAGGTGGCGGGGGCGCGGGAGACGTGTTGGGCGGCGTCGAGGTGGCCGGCGAGGTGCGGAAGCGTCCGTGGCGTCCGCGAGGAGCCTGCTCGCGGGCGGTGTCATCTCCCCGAGGGCCCGCGGCAGAGGCCGTCCGCCACGGCCGTCGCCGACGGCCGGCCCCGGCCCGCGCGGGTGATTCGGGCGTGTCTTCGAGCGGCACGCGGTCGGCCTATAGTTCGTCGCATGAGTCGCTGGCACGAGCTGACCGGTGGGACGTCCGGACGGGAGTACGCCGCCCGGTTCGCCGCCGTGGCCCGGAGCGGCAAGGACGTGCACGGTGAGGCGCGGTTCTGCGCGGCGCTCGTGCCCGTCGGGGCGCGTGTGCTGGACGCCGGGTGCGGTACCGGGCGGGTCATGATCCGGCTCGCGGAGCTCGGGTACGACTGCGTCGGGGTCGATCTCGACGCGTCGATGCTGGCAGTGGCGCGGGAGCAGGCGCCTGAACTGCCCTGGATCCAGGCCGACCTGGCCGAGTTCGAGCCCAGCCGGCTCGGCATCGCGGCGGACTTCGATCTCGTGGTCGCCGCGGGCAACATCTTCCCGTTGCTCGCCGCCGGCACCGAGGCCGCCGTGGTCGGGCGCCTGGCGGCGGCCCTGCGCCCGGGCGGTCTGCTGGTCGCCGGCTTCGGCCTGGACGAGGCCCATCTGCCCGTACCGCCCGGCATCACCCTGCCCGAGTACGACGACTGCTGCGCCGCGGCCGGCCTCACTCCCGTCGACCGCTTCGCCACCTGGGACGCCGCCCCGTACGACGGCGGCGGGTACGCCGTCAGCGTCCACCGCCGCTGAACGCCCCGTTCACCGCCACCGAACCCGTCCGCGCCGCCACCGCCCCCCCCACTCACGGCCACCGCCCCCCACTCACCGCCACCGCCCCCCTCACTCACCGCCACCCCCCGCCCACCCCCGCCGAACCCATCCGCGCCGCAGCCGAAACCCCGGCTGCCGCGCCCGTCACACCCTTGGTGGGAGGGGTCGTCGTGGGTCCCCCGTGAAAACCCTGTGGAAGTGATGTCGGTGGGGCCGCTTATGCTGCACCGGAATGATCACGCGGAACCTGGGGAGGGCGCGGCATGTTCGGCAAGCTGTTCGGTAGAGGCGGGGAGAAACCGGCGGCGGATCCGCATGCGCTTCCCGTGCCGCGCAGGCAGAACGGGGTGTACAAGCTGCAGTCCCTCGGGGACACCCGGGTCATGGCGCTGCTGGTGGCGGCGGAGTCGGGGGACTGGGACGCGGTGAGGATGGCGTCCGCCCACTTCGATCTCGGCCGCGACCACCAGGTGCTGGGCGAGCTGTCCGACGTCGACGGTATGCAGGACTGGATCGGCCGGGCCGCCGAGGAGGACGAGGAGCACCGGGCGACGGCGCTGCTGATGTCCGGGGCGCGGCACATCAGCTGGGGCTGGGAGGCGCGAACCTCCGCCCGTGCCACGGACGTCTCGCGGGACCAGTGGCGCGTCTTCTACGAGCGGCTGGAGATCGCGGAGGAGCACCTGCTCGAAGCGGCCGAGCTGCGGCCGGAGTGGATCACCCCGTGGCGGCGCCTGCTCACCTCGGGCCGCGGCATGTCGGTGGGCACCGCCGTCAACGAGGCCCGGTTCGACGCGGCCCTGCGCCGCGACCCGCTGGACCTGGCGACCCACATCGAGTGGGTGTCGCACCTGCAGCCCCGCTGGCACGGCGAGCCGGGCCAGGCGCTGGAGTTCGCGCGGAAGGCGTTCGCCGGCGCTCCCGACGGCCATCGTCTCGGCTGCGTGGTCGCCATGGCCCACATCGAGGACTGGGTGGAGTCGGACGACAAGGACTGCCTCGACACCCCCGAGATCCAGCGCGAGTTGAGGGACGCGGCCGAGCGGAGCATCCTCCACCCCGGTTACGAGCGGCGCCCGGGCTGGCAGGAGGACTTCAACATCTTCGCCATGGCCCTGTCGCTGGCGGCCGAGACCGTCGTGGCCCCACGGGTCTTCCACGAGCTGGACGGTGCCTGGACCCGGTGGCCCTGGACCTACATGGCGCAGCCGGAGAAGACGTACGCCCGCTTCCGGCGCCGCGCCTGAACCGGCCGCCGTCACCGGTGCCTCCCGTGCCGCGCTCGCCGGTGTCGCCCGCGCCGCCCGGCGCACCTTCCGCCCGTCACTTCTCGATCACCCCACCCCGGACTCTGTGATGACTCTGCCCCACACCCCCGCGAGCCCGGCCGGCGCCGACCGCACCTTCCAGGTGGACCTGCGCGGCCTCGTCGACCTCCTCTCCCACCACCTCTACTCCAGCCCGCGCGTCTACCTGCGCGAACTCCTGCAGAACGCGGTGGACGCGCTGACCGCCCGGCACAGCCTCGAACCGGGCGCCGCCGCAGGCGCGTTCGGCATCCGCCTGTACGCCGACGGTTCGGTGGTCCGGGTGGAGGACGACGGGGTCGGCCTCACCGAGGCCGACGTGCACACCTTCCTCGCCACCATCGGCCGCAGCAGCAAACGGGCGGAGCAGGTCGCCGAGCAACGGGCCGACTTCATCGGCCAGTTCGGCATCGGCCTGCTCTCCTGCTTCCTGGTCGCCGACGAGATCCACGTCGTCAGCCGGTCCGCCCGCACCCCCGACGCCCCCGCCGTGGAGTGGCGGGGCCGCGGCGACGGCAGCTACACCGTCCGCGCGCTGCCCGCCACCGCCCGCCCCCGGCCCGGCACCACCGTCACACTCACCCCCCGCGCCGACGCGGGGGAGTGGACCCGGCCGGTCCAAGTACAGGCGCTGGCACGGCACTTCGGCTCCCTGCTGCGCCACCCGGTGACCTTCGAGGACGGCGCAGGCGGCCCTGCCGCACCCGTCAATCCCGAGCCCGCACCCTGGGCGCGCAGCTACCCCACACCGGGCGCGCGCTCCCGTGCGCTGGCCGCGTACGGCGAGGAGATCTTCGGCTTCACGCCGCTGGACACCATCGACCTGGACCTGCCGGCCGTGGGTCTGAAGGGCATCGCCTGCGTGCTCCCCGAGGCGGTGCCGGCCGGGCGCCGCCACGGCCACCGCGTGCACGTCAAGGGCATGCTGCTGTCCGAGCAGGCCGAGGAGATCCTGCCCGAGTGGGCGTTCTTCGTCCGCTGCGTCCTCGACGCCGAGAGCCTGCGCCCGACCGCGTCCCGCGAGTCCCTGTACGAGGACGACACCCTCGCCGCGGTCCGCGACGCCCTCGCCGAACGGCTGCGCTCCTGGATCGCCCGGACCGCCGCCAGCGACCCCGACCTCCTCGGCCGTTTCCTCCAGACGCACCACCTGGCCGTCAAGTCGCTCGCCGTGCACGACGACGAGATCCTGCGGATGCTGCTGCCGTGGCTGCCGTTCGAGACCACCGACGGACACGCCACCCTCGACGAGTTCGCGCGCACCCACCGCACCGTCCTCGTGACCTCCAGCGTCGAGGAGTTCCGGCAGGTGGCGGCGATCGCCGCGGCGGCCGGGCTCGGTGTCGTCAACGGCGGCTACACCTACGACCGCGAACTGGTCCACCGGCTGCCGGAGATCAGGCCCGAGGTCGCCGTCGCCGATCTCGACCCGGGCACCCTCACCGCCCACCTCGACACCGTCGACCGGGAGACGGAGCTCGCCGCCGCGGCCTACCTCGCGCAGGCCCGCGACGCCCTCGCCGTCTTCGACTGCGACGTCGCCCTGCGCACCTTCCAACCCGCCTCCGCGCCCGCCCTCCTCCTCGACAGCCGCGAGGCCCGGCACGAGCGCAGCCGCTCCCAGCTCGCCCGCGAGCAGCAGGGCGGCGTGTGGGGCGACATCCTCGGCCACCTGCGCCAGGAGGCCCCGCGGGCCCAGCTGATCCTCAACCAGCTCAACCCGCTGGTCCGCACCGCGGTCACCATCGACGAGCCCGAACTGGCCCGCACCAGCGCCGAAGCCCTCTACGGGCAGGCCGCGATGCTGTCCCGGCGCCCGCTCAGGCCCGCCGAGTCGAGCCTCATCAACCGCTCCTTCCTCGACCTCCTCGCCCACGCCCTCCGCAAGGACAGCTGACGATGCCCTCCGCACCCCATCCCCAGAACACGGACGAGCTGTACCAGGCGCTCCAGGAGAACGACCGGCGCCCCTACGGCCGCACCCGCACCGTCACGGCCGAGGAACTGACCGAGGCCGCCGAGCAGTTCGCGGAACCCCGGGCGCTCGTCCACGCGCTCCTGGAACTCCAGGAGGCCTACACCTACGGCTCTGAACCCCGTAAGTCGCCGGTCGTCTTCGCCCGCCTGCTCACCCTCTTCGACGAACAGCCCGACGTTTTCGACGAGCGGCTGCGGCACATGCTGTTCTGGCGGTTCAAGTGGGTGGCCAACGCCCTGATCGCGCTCCCCGAGATACCCCTCGCGAGTCTGCGCCAGTGGCTGACCGAGATGCGCGACCGGTACGAGAAGGCCGGCCTGGCGCTCCAGCCCTACTACGCACAGGCCTACCGGCTCGCCGCCCACGCCGGCGAGGACACCGGCCTCGCCTACGAACTGTGGGCGGGACGCACCCGGACCCGGCTCAGCGACTGCGAGGCCTGCGAGATCTGCGACCGCGCCCTGTACCACCTCGACGGGGACGACGACGAGCGGGCGCTGCGCACCTGGGAGCCCGTCCTGGCCGGGAAGGAGTCCTGCCAGGAGGAGCCCGCCCGGTCCGTCTCCTACGCGCTGCTTCCCCTGCTGCGCACCGGCGCCGCCGACCGGGCCCGCGCCCTGCACCTCTCCGGCTACCGCGCCTGCCGCCGCAACCCCTCGATGTCCGGCGAGGTCGGCCGCCACCTGGAGTTCTGCGCGCTCACCGGCAACGAGGCCCGCGGCCTCGAACTCCTCGCGGAGAACCGGAACCTGTTCGACGAGGTCGACTCGCCGCTGGACCAGCTCGGCTTCCTCACCGGCGTGGAGGTCCTCCTCCAGCGCGTCGAACTCCTCGGCCACGGCGGGCTGCCCGCCGCCGGCTACGCGGGCCGCACCTGGACGGTGGCCGGCCTGCGCGCCGAGGTGCGGGGCCGCGCCGACGACCTCGCCGCCCGCTTCGACACCCGCAACGGCACCACGGCCCACACCGACCGGCGCCGGGCCCGCCTCGACCGCGCCCCCCTCCTGGACGCACTCGAACTGACCCTGCGCGCCCGTGGCCTCGACGACGTGGCCCCGGCGGCCGTACCCGCGCCCGCCTCGGCGCCTGCCGCCGTGCCCGAGTCGCTGCCCGAACTCATCACCCGGGCACGGGAGCTGGACGACCGGGGACATCCGGACGCGGTGGCCTGCTGGGCCCGGCTGCGCACCCTCGTCGCCGCCCCCGGCTACGTCCACCCCGACGACCCGGCCGTGGGGCCGCTCGTACGGCTGCGCGCCGACCTGCTGGAGGACGAGGCGGGCCGGGCGGGCGACAAGGAGGAGTTCGACGAGGCCGCCGCCCGGTACGAGGAGGCCGCGGGCCTGTACGACGAGGCCGGGGCGCCCGGCCACGCGGCGCTCGCCCGTGCCTGCGCGCTGCTGCCCGCGGGCGGCCTTCCCGGCGAGCACGGCGACGAGGCCGAGGAGCGGGCCGCCGCGCTGACCGCCGCCCACGCGGCCCTGGTCCGGCTGCACGAGGAGGCGTCGGGCCTCGCCCCGTACCAGGAGGCCCGTCTGCTGCGGCTGCGGGCGACCGCGCTCGGCATGCGGTTGCAGACGTCGAGGAACGACGAACACATCGCGCCGGTCCTCGCCGAGGTGGACCTGCTGCTCGACTTCGCCACCCGGCACGACATCACCGGACAGGTCTCCGGCGCCCTTCTGCTGCGGGCCAGCACGTACGCCGTCTCCGGCGACCTGCCCACCGCGATCACGCAGATCGACGCCCTCCTCGACCGGCTGAAGGCGGACGGCCCCGCCTGGTACCTGCCCCGCACGTTCGCGCTGCGCGGCCGGATCCAGCTCGGCCTCAAGGATCCGAAGGCCGCGCACGCGGACCTGACCGAGGGCCTGCGGCTGGCGGCCGACTGGCCGTCCCACGCCGGCGGCGCCGCCCGCCTCCACGGTGACCTGGCCGAGGCGTCCATGCGGCTGGGCCGCCCCGACGAGGCGCTGCGGCACCTGACCCGCTCCGCGGAGCTGGAACTGCGCCGCGGCAGCCGCTTCGACGCGTTCTGCACCTACAGCAACGCGGCCCAGCTCACTCTCGACCTGGGCCGCGTCGAGGACTGCATCGCGCTGCTCGACTCCCTCCTGGCCGAACCGGACATCGCCGCCGGGGAGGTGGACGACCGGCTCGTCGCCCAGCTGCGCCTGGCCCGCGCCCGCGCGCTGCACGCGGGGGAGGACCTCAAGGCCGCCACGGCGGAGTACGCCGCCCTCGCGGCCGAGTCGGCCGGCTGGGACGACGACCCCGGCAGCCACGCCATGATCGCCGCGGAGACCGCCATGCTCCTCGCCGAGTCCGGCGAGTTCGGCCCGGCCCGCGAAGCCGCCGACCAGGCCCTCGCCGCGCACGCCAGGGAACCGCGCTACGAGCAGCTCAGCAGCTGCCTGCGCGAACTCGCCCGCCTCCAGGCCCAGCAGCAGGGTGCCGAGGGCCTGGCCGACGCGCTCGCCCTGCTCGCCGACGCCGGCCGGGTCGCCGACGAGGCCCGGGCCGCGGGGTACCGGGCCCGGGGCCGCGACCTGGACAGCGCCCTCGCCTACGAGCACGGGCGGGTCAACGCCTACGCCAAGGAGTACGAGACCTCCCTGACCGCTCTGGACAAGGCGCTCGTCCTCCTCGGTGAACCCGAACCCGACTCCCACGACCGGGACCACGTCGGCGAGTGGGCCGAGTGCGTCCGGCTCGCGGCCGTCGTGCAGGGCCTCTACCTGGAACGCCCCGAGCCCGCCCTCGCCCGCCTGGACGGGGCGGTCTCGCGGCTCACCGACCTGGGCCACGCCGAGGAGACCGAGCCGCTGACCACCCTGGCGGCCCGGCTGCGCGACGAGGGCTGACCCGGCGGGCGTGCCACCCTCACCAGGTCACGGGCAGCTCGCTGACCCCGCCGGTGAGGGTGGTGCGCATCGTGAGGTCGTCGACGTCCTTGGCGAGCCGCAGACCGGGCAGGCGTTCGGCGAGGGCGGCGAAGACGATGCGGAGTTCCGTGCGGGCCAGGCTCGCCCCGATGCAGAAGTGCGGGCCGTGGCCGAATCCGAGGTGGTTGCGTTCCGGACGGTCGGGGTCGAAGGTCTCGGCGTCGGTGTAGACGGACGCGTCGCGGTTGGCCGAGTTGATGGAGAGGATCACGGCGTCGCCGCTGCGGATGGTGACCCCGGCGACGTCGACGTCGGTGTGGGCGTAGCGCAGCAGACCGAGGTCGCCGGGTGCGCCCAGGCGCATGATCTCCTCGACCGTGGCGTTGACCCGGCCGGCCGGGTCGGCGGTCAGTGCCTGCCACTGGTCGGGGCGGGTGAGCAGGAAGAGCGTGCCCAGCCCGATGCGGTTCACGGTGGTCTCGTGGCCGGCGAAGAGCAGCCCGACGCAGAGCCTGATCATCTCGGAGTAGTCGAAGTCCGCGTCGGCGCTCTGGGCGCGGACGAGGTCGGAGATGACGTCCTCGCCGGGCCGGGGGCGTTTGGCCTCGGCGAGCGTCGTCATGTACTCGTTGAACTCCTCGCGGGCCCGTTCGGCCTCGCCGCCGATGGCGTAGTTCGCCATCCGCTCCGACAGCGAGGCGAAGTGCTCGCGGTCGCTCTCGGGCACGCCGAGCAGCCGGCAGATGACCGCGACGGGCACCGGGAAGGCGAGTCCTGCGTGCAGGTCGACCACGCCGTCGGGCGCGGCGGCCCGTTCGGCGAGCATCCGGTCGATGCAGTCGTCCACCAGCTGCCGTACGTGATCGGAGAGCATCACCATGCGCCGGGCGGAGAACGCCGGGGTCAGCAGGCGGCGCATCCGGGTGTGGTCGGCCTCCTCGGTGGCGTAGTCGCCCGAGGGGCCCTCCTGCACCGCGGCGCTCGTGATGCGGGACGCCCGTTCCGGCTCGGGATGGGAGCGGCCCAGCCGCTTGTCGCCGAGGAGGTCGCGGACCTCCTCGAAGCGGGTCACCAGCCAGGCCGGATCCCCGGCCGGGGTGGTGACCGGCGTGATCGGCGCCTCCCGGCGCAGCACCGCGTAGAGGGGTGCGAGATCAAGCACGTTCGGTCGTGCGAAAGGTAGTCGGGAACGCTCGGCGGCACCGTTCATGGTCCTCCTCCTGGACCTCGGAACGCGATCTTCCGGCACTTCGACCGTAACACTTTATTGTCAGTCACTGCCAATAATGTTTTCGGCCAGTCGCCGCACGGCTCCGGCGTGGTTGGATCGCCCGATGGAGGACGTGACGGTGGACAGTGGCCCGATAGCGCCCCGCCGCGGACGGCCCCCGGTGAGCGACCGGCAGCGGCAGCGGCAGCGCCTGGAGATCTCCCGCCACGCGGTCCGGCTGTTCGCCGCGCACGGGGTGGCCGCCACCTCCGGCGAGCAGATCGCACGGGCGGCCGGTGTCTCGGAACGCACGCTGTGGCGCTACTTCCCCAGCAAGGAAAGCTGTGTCGAGCCGCTGCTCACCCGGTCGGTCGCGGCCTTCCGCACGGTCCTGCACGCCTGGCCGCCCGGCGTCGACCTCACCGAGCACCTGCGCGCCGCCTACCGGCCCGCACTCGACCCGTCGGCCGACGGGGACGCCGAGGCGGTCCTCACGGTGATCCGGCTGACCCACGGCGAACCCGCGCTGCGCGCCGTCTATCTGGTGCTCAGGGAGCGTGCGGAGGACACGTTCGCCGAAGTGCTCGCCGAACGCGCGGGCGGGGCGGCCGACCCGCTCGACGTCCGGATGCGGGCCGCCACCATGAGCGCCGTGCTCAAGGTGGCGACCGACGACCTCGCCCGGGCCGTGGCCGAGGAGGGCGTCACCCCCGAGGCGCTGCGCCGGCACCGCGAACAGCTCGCCGACGCGCTCAGCCTCGTCTCCCGGGGACGGTAGGGGCGTTGCCAGGGAGCCGTAACTCCCGCAAGCGCCCACGGCATTGAGCCCGGCGCACGCCCCTTCGTGAACTTCGCGCCCAGAAAGTCTTGTTGGCCTCGTTGACACGCCGCAAGCGCAGGCGTTTCACTCGACTCTCGTGCATGGCAACGTTGTCAGGCCGTGGGAGCGACCGGATTCGTTGCCTGTCGCCGGCATTCCGGTGGTTTTCGGCGCGCCGACACCTGATGTGCGAAGCACGAACTGCTGCGGAGGCAACCGATGGTGAGACCCCGACGTCCAGCCGCACCACGCTCCACCCGAGAGAGATTCCGCAGGCGCCTCGCCGTGGTCTGCGTCCTGGGCATGGCAGCCCTGCCGCTCACCGCGGCGGGCAGCGCCCATGCCGCGAGCGCCGGCACGCCGGCCCTCGTGACGGACCCCGCGTCCCTCGTCAACCCCCTGATCGGCACCTCCGGCGCGGTGGACACCTTCCCCGGCCCCGACATGCCGGCCGGCATGGTGCAGTGGGGTCCCGACACGACGCCGAACCGCCCCGACGGCGGCGGCTACGAGTACGCCGACAAGAAGATCTCCGGCTTCAGCCTCACCCACGTCTCGGGACCGGGCTGCCCGGTCGCGGGCGACCTGCCCGTGCTGCCGGTGACCGGCGCGCTCTCGGGCAACCTCGGCAGCACGTCGGTCGGTTTCAGCCACGCCGACGAGCAGGCGGCCGTCGGGTCGTACAAGGTCACCGACGCCAACGGCGTGAAGACCGAGCTGACCGACACCACCCGCGCCGGTCTCGGCACCTTCACGTTCCCCGCGGGACAGCAGGCGAACCTGCTGTTCAAGCTGAGCGGGGGCGCCACCCAGGTCGACGGGACCCGGGTCCAGGTGGTGAACGGCAAGGAGATCAGCGGCGCGATCGACAGCGGCCACTTCTGCGGCGCGAGCAACCGGTACACGCTGCACTTCGACATCAAGTTCGACCGGCCGTTCGCGGCGAGCGGCACCTGGGTCGGCAGCACCATCACCCCCGACGCGAAGTCGCTGAAGGCGGGCAAGGTCAGCCCGGCCCCGCAGAAGTCCACGTCCAGGCCGCTGAAGGAGAAGCACTTCACCGTCCCGGCGAAGCCGGCCCCGACGGTCCACGGAAACGCTGCCAAGGCCTCCGCCAAGACCTCCGCGACCCCGAGCGCCAGTGCCGCCTCCCGGCTGTCCAAGGCCGCCGACGCCGCCCAGCCGCCCACGACCGGCGCCAACGGCATGTACCTCACCTTCGACACCTCCGCGAACACCACGGTCACCGCGAAGGTCGGCATCTCGTACACGAGCGACGCCAACGCGGCGGGCAACCTCTCCGCCGAGATCAGGAACTGGAACGCCGGCGCCGTCGAGAAGGCCAACCACGACGCCTGGAACGCGGTGCTGAAGAAGATCGAGGTGGGCGGCGGATCCGCCGACCAGCAGACGCAGTTCTACACCGCGCTCTACCACGCCCTGCTGCACCCGAACGTCTTCTCCGACGCCAACGGCCAGTACATGGGCATGGACAACCAGATCCACAAGCTCGCCAAGGGCCAGAAGGCGCAGTACGCCAACTACTCGGGCTGGGACACCTACCGCTCCCAGACCCAGCTGATGGCGCTGGCCGAGCCCAAGGTCGCCAGTGACGTCGTCACCTCGATGCTCAACGGCTACGACCAGACGGGCCTGCTGCCCAAGTGGGCCTCGAACAACGGCGAGAGCTACGTCATGGTCGGCGACCCGGCCGCCGGCATCATCGCCGACGCGTACGCCTTCGGCGCGACGGACTTCGACACGGCCAAGGCCCTCGCCGCCCTCCAGCACGAGGCCACCGTCCCCAACAACGACCGCCCCGGCGAGTCGGTACGGGACGCCAAGGGCTACCTCCCGCTGGACGAGAACGACTACAACTGCTGCAACTTCTACGGCCCCGTCTCCACCCAACTGGAGTACGACAGCGCCGACTACGCCCTCGCCGCCTTCGCGAAGTCGCTCGGAAAGACGGACGTCTACACGAAGTTCGCCACCCGCGCCCAGGACTGGATGAACGTCTTCAACCCGCAGACCGGCTACATGCAGGCGAAGAACAAGGACGGCCAGTTCGCGGGCGGCTTCACCCCCGGCACCTCCAACGGCTTCGTGGAGGGCACCTCCGCCCAGTACACCCCGATGGTCCCCTTCAACCTGCAACAGCTCATCCAGGCCCGCGGCGGCACCAAGGCGTACTCGGCCTACCTGGACAGCCTCCTCGACGACATCACCAGCCCCGGCGGCACCGACGCCGACCTGAGCAACGAGCCCAGCGTCGAGATCCCCTGGGAGTACAACTACACGGGCCAGCCGTGGAAGACGCAGGCGGCCGTCCGCGCGGCCCAGCAGGGCCTGTACTTCAACGCCCCGGTCGGCTCGTTCGGCAACGACGACCTCGGCGCCATGAGCTCCTGGTACGTCTGGTCCGAGCTCGGCATGTACCCGGAGACCCCGGGCACGGACACCCTGGTCCTCGGCAGCCCGGCGTTCCCGACGGCGCAGGTGACCTTCGGCAACGGCAGGACGGTGCGGATCAACGCCCCGCAGGCCGCGCCCGACGCGCCCTACGTGCAGTCGCTCGACGTCAAGGGCAAGGCGTGGAACGCGTCCTGGCTGACGTTCCAGCAGTTCAAGGGTGCGGGCACGCTCGACTACACGCTCGGCACCCAGCCGAACACCTCCTGGGCGTCCGGCCCTTCGGCGGTACCGCCGTCGGACACCACGGGCGGCGGCCGGGTCCTGGCGGCGACCGGTCCCAGCAACGGCCTGGTCCTCCAGCCGGGCACCGGCGACGACGCCACCCTGAACCTGACCAACCTCGGCGCCAAGGCCGTCACGGTCGACTGGACGGCGACGGCGCCCTCCGGCGTCACCCTGGACACCGCCTCCGGCTCGCTGACGGTGCCCGCCGCGGGCAGCGCCGAGGCCAAGGTCCACGTGACGGCGGGCGCGACCGAGGGAACGTACCCGGTCACCTTCGCCCTGACCGACCACGCCACCGGTACGGCCCTGTCCGGCGCGACCCTGCGGGTGGCCGTCGCCAAGGCCGGCGCGCTGTGGCCGTACGCCACCAACGAGGGCATCTACCCCGACGGCACCACCTATTCGGGCGGGTTCGACGGCGGCGGCTGGGCCTACTCGCAGAACGCGCTGTCGGCGGCCGGCGTCACGAGCGGCTCCACCCTCACGGTCGACGGCGTCTCCTACACCTGGCCGACGGTGACCTCCGGTCAGCTCGACAACCTGGAGATGGCCGGCCAGACGATCCCGATGCCGGCCGGCACCTCCGGGTCGTCGCTCGGGCTGCTGGGCTCCGCGGTCAACGCACCGACCGACGGCAGCGGGGTCTCGGGCACGCTCACCGTCACCTACACCGACGGCACCACCTCCCAGGCGACGGTCGGCTTCTCGGACTGGACGCTCAACGGCGGCCCGAGCAAGCCGCTGCCGGGTGACACCACGGCCGTCACCACCGCCTACCGGAACACCGGGAGCGGCGGCCGGGACGGCGTGAAGACCTACGTCTTCGCCACGAAGGTCGCGCTGGATCCGTCCAAGCAGGTGGCGTCGGTGACGCTGCCGGTGACCGGCCAGACCGGCACCGACCACCTGTTCGCCTACGGCTTCGGTCAGTAACTCCGCTGACTCCACGGGAAAGAGGGCCGGTTCCCCGGGCATCCGCCCCGGGGGACCGGCCCTCCTCCGCGCCTGCCGCTACTGGACGTAGCAGTTCTTGACCGTCCCGGCCGCCGGGTCGTCGAAGACAGCGTTGTCACAGGGCGTGCCGCCCGTGAAGCTGCCGTAGGCGTAGCGGCCGTCGGCCCCGTAGGCGACCTCGTGGGTGCCGGTGAACGAACAACTCCCGTTCTCCGCCGCGCAGGTGGTCCACGTCGTGAACGTGGGCGGCGGGGCCGTCAGGTAGCAGGACTTGGCGGTGCCGGGCGTGGGGTCGGGGAAGGCCGTGTTGTCGCAGGCGGTGCTCGGCACGGTGGCATAGGTGTACGTGCCGTTCGCGCCGTAGGCGACGGTCATCACCCCGGCGTACGAGCAGGTGCCGCCCTCGGTGGCGCAGGGGGTCCACACGTTCGTCGTGGGCGGCGGGGCCTGGACGTAACAGGCCTTGGCCATGCCGCTGACCGGGTCGTCGCCGAACGCCGTGTTCGTGCACGCGGTGTCTCCGGTGGCGGTGAGGTAGTCGAACCGGCCCTGGGCGCCGAAGGCGAGGGTCTGCGTGCCGGAGACGGCGCAGCTGCCGTTCTCCAGTGCACACTGCGCCCAGGTGCCCGGCAGCGCGGTGTGCTCGGTGGGCGACACGGTGCCCGTGGCGGGATAGGCGACGGTGTACGAACCGGGCTGCACGCCGCGGAAGTAGATGTAGTCGGCGTCCTGGTCCGCGCTCGCGACGCCGGTGGCGCCGGTGAAGGCGGTGCCGTTCCATGCGGTGGTGCCGTTGATCGTGACCGTGTGGTCCAGCCCGAACCTCGGTACGGCGATCACCCCGGTGGAGCCGGTGTCGGAGCCCGTGTCGACCCGCAGGGTGAAGTCGCCGGCGGCGGGGTGGTCGTAGCCGACGTGGACGGTCTTTCCGGCGGCCACGGTCAGGGTGCCCTCGACATGGGTGAGGTCACCGGGGTGCGGGACGACCTGGTAGGCGGTGCCGCCCGCGCCGGTCGGCTGGATGCCCAGGACGTCGGAGGTGAGCGCGCCGGTGGGCCCGGTGGACCAGCCGTGCGCCATGCTGGTGAAGGAACCGCCGTAGGGGCCGACATCGCCCTGGTTCGAATACCCCTCCCAGAACGTGCTGTTGGTGCCGATCGGCGAGTCGAGCATGAAGCCCCACTCGGTCCTGATGAGGTTCAGGGCGTTGGTGTCGTCGCCGGCGGCGAGGTGGGCGTAGACCTCCATGGAGCCGGTGAACGGCGAGATGTTGTTGTTCCACTCCGGGGTCTGCGCGCCGCGGCTGCCCCAGCGGGTGCGCAGGTAGGCGGTCACGCTGTCGGCCTGTGCGGCGGAGGAGGTCACGCCGTACCAGACGGCGAGGGAGTTCCCGTCCTGCGGGTGGACGGTGCTGGTGGGGTTGTCCTTGTAGGCGCCGGTGGACGCGTCCCACAGACGGGAGTTGATCTGCGTCCTCAGGGCCGCGGCCTGGTTGCCGTAGCCGGTCGCCAGCGTGCCGTCGCCCTCGGTGCGGGCCAGGGACGCGCCGGTGGTCAGGACCCGGTAGAGCATGGCGTTGGCCGCGATGTTCTCCCCGCCCTGGCCGGTGCGGGCCCAGTCCAGGGTCCCGGTGACACCGAGCAGACCGTTCGAGTCGACCTTGGCGGTGATGAAGTCCACGCCGCGCTTGTACTGCGCCCAGATGCCGTCGAGCCAGCTCCGGTCGGCGGTGTCCAGGTAGTAGGTGTAGGTGCCGAGCAGCGTCCACAGGTGGTATGTGTCGGACCCGAAGAGATTGAACTCCGGCCCGCCCCAGGGGAGTTCGCCGGTCGGCTGCTGGATCTGGTAGACGGTGGTCAGGGAGTTGCGGGCGGCGGTCATGTCGCCGGTGCTCACATATGCCGTGGGTATGGAGATGCCCAGGTCGCCGGGCCACACGGAGCGGTCGCGCTTGGCCCCGTCGGACAGCACCTCGCTGCCCACCCCCACCACCGCGTTGTTCTCCCACCCGGAGGAGACCGGCGGATACGGCCGCCCCTGGGTCGGATCGATGGTGTCCATCTGCACGGTGTAGGCGCCCGCGTACCAGATGCGGTTGAGCAGCGTGTCGTTGGAGTAGAAGTAGTCCGGGTAGGCCGCCGGATTCGTGGCTCCGGGGGCGGCCGAGAACGCGAGCGAGACGCCGTTGACGTCCACCCAGCCACCGGAGTCGAGGAAGAGCGTCAGATAACGGAAGCCGCCGCGCAGCTTGTCGGCGGGCATGGTGTAGCTGCCGGCGCCGTCGGCCGTCGCGTAGATCGCGCCGTCCGTACCGCCGCCCGAGTTGTCGCTGCTGTTGCCGACGTACAGCGACGACTCGCTGAAGGCCAGCCCCACGCGCTGCCCGGCACCGCTCGCCCCGGAGAAGGAGAGGGTGACGATGCCGCCGACCTCCTTGCCGAAGTCCAGGGTCACGGCGGAGCCGTTGCCGTTCAGCCGGGTGGCCTGGTGCGACAGCACATGGGTGGGGTCGTTCACCGAGCCGGCGGTCCGGTACACCGAGACCGGTGCGAGCGTCCGCGAGGTCGGAGCGAGGTCGTAGGGGTCGCCGGGGGTGGCCGCGGCCGAGGTGGCGGCCTCCGCCGGCGGCGGGGACCCGAAGGGCGCCACGCCGCCGAAGGCCAGGCCGAGGCCGACGACGAGCGCGATGCGGAACGCGCCTTTGAAGGAATGGTTCACGGGATGTCTCTCCTCGGTCTCGTGGGGGAGGGCTTGCGTGCTTGAAACGTTTCAATCAAGGGCCGCATCCAGGCAGGCAAGGTTGACGCGTGCAAGTCGACAGGGTTGCGGAGCCTCGTCGTCCGGGCCGGAGCGGAGCGCGAAGCACGCCCCGCCGGCTCGCCCGGGGGTGAAGCCCGAGTTCGCCGCCGGGGCGCGCGTGGACGGCGCCGTCAGGTGAGGGTGAAGTCGTCCGCGTAGACGTCGGCCTGGCCGTACCAGCCGTGCACGAAGACGGTGACCGCCCCGCTGCTTCCGGTGGTGAAGCTGACCGTGAGCTGGTTCCAGCTGCTGCTGTTGGACCAGGTGCTCGCGGAGGCGCCGCCGCTGACGCCGATGTAGGCGTACGGGCCCTGCACCCAGGCGGTGAGGGTGTAGGTGTGGTTGGCGGACAGGGTGACGCTCTGGTCGCACTCGCCGGTGCTGCTGGAACTCGGCGCGACCTGGAGACTGTGGCTGCCTCCGTGGACCGGGCTGGAGACCACCGCGCTGCCGCCCGTGCAGGTCCAGGGGCTCGGACTGCCGGTCTCGAAGCCCGCGTTGGTCAGCGAGCCCCCGCCGCCCCCGCCGCCGGAGGAGGAGGTGACCGTGAGCGAGAAGGTCGCGCTGTGGCTGCCGCTCGCGGCCGTGCCGGTGACGGTGATCGGGTAGGTGCCCGCCGCCACGGACGAGCCGACCGTCGCCGTCAGCGTCGAACTGCCGCCGGACGTCACGGAGGTGGGGGAGAAGGAGACGCTGACGCCGGAGGGCGCGCCGGAGGCGGAGAGGCCGACGGACTCTGCGCTGCCGGAGGTGACGGCCGTACCGACGGTCGCGGTCGCCGAACCGCCCTGGGCGGCCGAGGCGGAACCCGGCGACAGGGACAGCGAGAAGTCGGTGGTGGTGCCTCCGCCGCCCCCGCCCGTGCTGCCCTCGTAGGGCACGAACGCGTCGGTGAACGCGAGCGTGTTCTGGCTGATCTCACTGCACGTGGAGAGCGAGTTGGCGCTGCCGCTGCACGGCTGGTCCCGGTTGGCCGACCAGAACGACAGGCGTCCGACGCCGTTCTGTGCGGCGAAGGACTCCACCGTCTGGGCGTCCGCGAGGGTGAAGGTGGACCCGTCGTCGTTCTTGCCGATCATCGGCGTGATGCCGAGGTTGGCGTAGGTGTAGCCGGAGTCGACGGACTGCATCTGCGCCAGCGTGGCCCTGGCCGCGGAGACCGCGCCCTGGCCCATCTCGGTGCCGGTGCCCGCGTAGTAGTCCATGGCCATGACGTTGACCACGTCGATCTTGATGCCCGCCGTCTTCGCGGCCTTGAGGATGTTGACGCCGTCGCCGGTGAGCCCGCTGGTCAGCACGGGCAGGGTCATGGAGAACTTCAGGTTGGGGTTGGACGCCTTGAGGTCCTTCATCGCCTGCATCTGGCGGGCCGCCGCCGCGGTGTCCGCGATGGCGGCGCCCTCGACGTCGAAGTCGAGCTGGGTGACGCCGTAGTCGTTGATGATGGCCTGGTAGCCGGCGTCGATGCTGCTCTGGGTCGAGCAGGTCCAGGCGAGCGGCTCTCCGCTGGCCCCGCCGGAGGAGATGATGACGGAGGCGCCCTCGGACTTCGCCCTGGCGATCTCGGGGTCGGTGTAGGAGTCGTTGCCGATGGGGAGCGTGTCGCCCCAGATCTGGGTGCAGCCCTCGCCGAGTACGAAGGCCGCCGTGTAGGCCTTGAGTCCGTGTCCCGTGACGGCGGTGTCGAGCAGTCCTTCCTGACCGTTCGACATGTCGACGTAGGGAGCGACGGAGTAGACGCTGCTCCCCGCGGCGCTGCCGGCGGGGGCCAGCGCGACGGTGACGCCGGTGGCCGCGAGTGCGAGCGCACACGCGGAGGCCGCAAATCTTGCCAGGTGCATGACATTGGCCCTTTCGGGATGCCCATCGAGGGCGGGATGGTGGGGGTGGGCCGAGATTTGGTACATACCAAACCGCCGTCGGGGCCTGCCAGTCAAGAGGACTAGACCAACTCCATACCATTCGGATGCCTCCCGTCTCCGGCGGACGGGCCGGAGACGCGGGTCCTCAGGTTCGGGGTCGTGCGATGGCGTCACGGCCCGCGGTCCCGTGTGCCGTCTCACGCCGTGTCATCCCTCGGTCGTCTCACCTTCCGTGTCGCTTCCTCGCTCGCCCCGGCGTCGCAGGGCGGCGCGGCCGGCACCACCGGGCCGGCATCGGCCGCCGTGCGCAGACCGGCGGCCCGCGCGCCGCCGCCGATGCGCGCGGCGAAGATCCGCCGGACAGGCCCTACGGGGTGAGTGCGATCTTTCCCCGTGCGTGCCCGGTTTCGCTCAACAGGTGGGCCGCTGCCGCGTCTTCAAGGGCGAAGGCGGCGGCCAGGGGCACGGTGAAGCGGCCCTGCTGTGCGAGGGCGGCGGCCTCGGCGAGCCCGTCGACGGCCTGCGGGTCCGCGTCGGGGCCGGCCGAGCGGGAGAGGTGGACCCCGTACCTGGCCGCGTTCAGGTCGGCGATGGTCACCACCCGGTCCGGGCTTTCGGCGAGGTCGACCAGGTCGGGCAGCGAACCCGAACCGGCGCAGTCCAGGACGGCGTCGACTCCGCCCAGTTCCAGGGCGCCGACCCGCTCGGCCGTGCCGGGTCCGTAGGTGATCGGTATCGCCCCCAACTCCGCTACGAACGCGTGATTACGGGAGCTCGCCGTACCGATGACGGTAGCGCCGCGAGCCGCCGCCAACTGGACGGCGACCGTGCCGACCCCGCCGGCCGCGCCCTCGATCAGCAGGACCGTGCCGGCGTCGGCCTTCAGCCGGTCGAGCGCGCGGGCGGCGGTCTCGATGTTCGCCGCCGCCGCGGCCTGTTCCCAGGTCAACGCGTCGGGCTTGGGCGCCCACGTCGCCAGGACGGCGTACTCGGCGTTCGCACCGCCGAGCTCGGCGAGATCGACGATGCCGAACACCGCGTCTCCCACCCGGACACCGGTGACGCCAGGACCGACCTCGTCGACCACACCCGCGGCGTCCACGCCGAGCACATGGGGCAGCGGCACCGGCATCATCGTGCGCAACCGGCCCGCGCGGAGCCTGCAGTCGGCGGGAGTGACGCCGGAGGCCCTTACGGAGACCCGGACACGGCCCGGCCCGGCGTGGGGTTCCGGCACGTCCGTCACCTCAAGGACGTTCGCGGGACCGTATACGGAGAAGGTCAGTGCTCTCATGCAGCCGGACGCTAACGGAACACCCCGTCCGTTTGACTAAAGTGAGAGCGGTGACGAACCGTTTGCCTCACTCGCTGCGCTCGGACGCCCGGGACAACCGGGAACGCATCCTCGCCGTGACGCGGGAGCTGTTCGCCGCGCAGGGCCTGGATGTGCCGATGCGGGAGATCGCCCGGCGTGCCGAGGTGGGCCCGGCAACCCTCTACCGGCATTTCCCGACCAAGGAGGCCCTGGTCACCGAGGTCTTCACCGAGGAGATGGCAGCCTGTACGGCCATCGTCGACGAGGGGCTGGCCGATCCGGATCCGTGGCGGGGCTTCTGCCGGATGATCGAGCAGGTGTGTGAACTGCACGCGCGGAACCGGGGCTTCACCGCGGCGTTCGTCTCGGCCTTCCCCCGCGCGATCGACTTCGCCGCGCAACGGGAGCGGGCGCTGGGCAAGGTCGCCGAACTCGCCCGCCGGGCCGGCACGACAGGCAGGCTGCGCCCGGACTTCGTCCTGGACGACCTGGTCATGGTGCTCATGGCCAACAGCGGTATCCGAACCACCACGCAGGACCTTGCCGTGGCCGCCTCACGACGCTTCGCCGCCCTGCTGGTCCAGGGCATGCGGGCCGAGTCGGCCATGCCCCCGCTGCCACCTGCGGTTCGTCTGCCGCTGACGGTGATGAACGTCCACCCATGACCCGCAGGTCCCGGCGGACCGACTGCATCCCGGGACCACGCCTCCTGCCGTGCGGGTCCGGGACCGATACCGGACGCGGCGCCGGTGATCGCCGTACTGCTGCCATGCAGGTGTGTGCCTGAGGGAGTGGCCCGGGGTGCGGGCCGCTCCTGTTTCAGGCGCCGGCGCCGCCGTCGACGGGGACGATCGCGCCGGTCACGTACGAGGCTCGGTCGCTGAGCAGCCACGCGGCGGCCTCGGCGATCTCCCGGGGCTCGCCCATCCGGCCCATCGGGATCCTGGCGCTCATGCCTTCGATGATTCCGGGCGTCGCCGCTTCCCATTCGTCGATCATCTCGGTGGCGGTGCCGCCGGGGGTGATGCCGTTCACCCGGATGTTGGCGGGAGCCAGATCGACCGCGGCGGTCTCGGTGAGGCTGTTGAGTGCGCGCTTCATGGCCCCGTAGGCGGGCAGGCCGGAATTGGCCCGGCGGCTACCGATGCTGGAGGTGTTGACGATGGCCCCGCCGCCGCCCTGCCGCATGAGCGCGACCTCGGCGTTCATGGCGGTCCAGTGCGAGCGGAAGTTCACGGTGAACTGCTCGTCGATGTCCTCGTCGCTGGTGGCGTCGACCGGACCGGGCCGCCGGCCACCGCGAGCACCGTGGCCGACAGGGGCGACGCGCATGCTGGACGGTTCGATGTTCAGTGGCCGATGCCGTTCAGTTCGCGCAGGTCTTCGTCTCCGAGGGAGAGGCCGGCGCCTGCGATGTTCTCGCGCAGGTGGGCGGTGGCCGAAGTGCCGGGGATGAGCAGGATGTTCGGGGAACGCTGCATCAGCCAGGCCAGCGCGACCGACATGGGCGTCGCCCCCAGCCGGTTCGCGACCTGCGAGAGGGCCTCCGACTGGAGCGGCGTGAAGCCTCCCAGGGGGAAGAACGGCACGTAGGCGATGCCGTCGGCGGCGAGGCGGTCCACGAGGTCGTCGTCGTGGCGGTGGGCGAGGTTGTACATGTTCTGCACGCACACGACCGGGGCGATGCTGCGCGCCTCGGCGACCTGCTCTGCGGTGACATTGCTGACGCCGAGGTGGCGGATCAGGCCCTCGTCCCGGAGGTCGACGAGCGTCTCGAATGCTTCGGTGATCGAGCCCGGCCGGGGGCCTTGAGCGTCGCCCATACGCATGTTGACCAGGTCGAGGGTCTCGACGCCGAGGGATTCGAGGTTCTCATGGACCTGTTTGCGCAGGTCTTCGGGGCGCCGGGCCGTGGGCCAGCCGCCCTGCGCGTCGCGGGTCGCACCCACCTTGGTGGCGATGAACAGCGGCTCCGGGTAGGGGTGCAGCGCTTCACGGATCAGCTCATTGGTGACGCGCGGTCCGTAGGCGTCGCTGGTGTCGATGTGGGTGATCCCGAGGCCGACCGCCGTGCGCAGCACGGTCAGGGCACCGTCGTGGTCCGCGGGCGGCCCCATGACCCACGGGCCGGCGAGCTGCATCGCGCCGTAGCCGAACCGGGTTACGGAGGAGTCACCCAGCGTCCAGGTTCCGCCGGGAAGAGGTGCGGAGGGCGTGTTCATCGTGGCGCCTTTCACTTCGTGCAAGGGGGTGGTGTCTCCAGCCCCCTTGCACCAGTGTTGGAGAGGAACTTCATGTCGGGAAGTAGGCACTCTGAGGTGCGTAACGACCCAGAAGGGGAGAGGCGAGATCGGTGACGACGACGAAGGCCGACGAGAAAGCGCAGGCCAAGGCGGAATACAACGCGTTCCTTGCGGTGTGCCCCAGCCGTCAGCTCCTCGACCGGATCTCGGACAAGTGGGTCGTCCTGATCCTGTGCGCACTGGGCGGTGACACCTCCGAACAGCCCGGCGCGTCCCCTGCCCCGAAGGCGATGCGCTACTCCGAGCTCGCCCGGCTACTGGTCGGCGTCAGCCAGAAGATGCTGACCCAGACCCTACGGGCCCTCGAACGCGACGGCCTGCTCACCCGCACCGTGACCCCCACGGTCCCCGTCACGGTCACCTACGAGCTGACCGACCTCGGCCTCTCGCTCCACCACCTGACAGGCGGGCTCAGACAGTGGGCCCAGACGCACATGGGACAGGTCCTCGTCAATCGCGAGAGCCACGACGCACGAGCTTCCTAGCGCGGACGGCGTTCTCCGTCGCCGTTCGGCCATCGCTCGGCCATCGCTCGGCCAGTGTTCGTGAGATTCGGCCGCAGGTTCTGAGATGCCGAAGGAGACGGGAGACCCGGCTCACCGCGCCGTCAGGAACTCGTCCGCGGCCAGCGGGCGGTTCACGATCCGGATGTCACCGACGCTGCCGTGGAACACCATGTCGACCGCGCCCGCGTACTCGTGGCCGCCCACCAGCCACGGCAGCCCGAGCGAGGTGAGGCCGGCCGACAGCCGGTTCGGGTTGTCGACGACCGGGGCGCCCTCGACGTACAGCCTCGTGCGGCGGCCGTCGTTGACCACCGCCAGGTGCCACCACTTGAGCTCCACCAGGCCGTGCCCCCAGTTGGTCGTCGGCCAGGTGGCGTTCAGCGGGTAGTGGTTGAACTGCGGCTCGCGGCCGTTGTTCGAGATGGAGAGCTGGAGCACCGGCTCGCCCGGGTCGGTGTTCCTGCCGTGCTTTCCGGCGTCCCCGGCCGAGCCGCGGCGGCTGAGCACCGACGCCCAGCCGTTGTTCCCGGCGTCCCAGTCCAGCGGCAGCATCACGAACGTCTCGATGGTGTACCCGGACTCGAACGTCTCGCCGTTCAGCGGGGCGTGTGTCCCGGTGGTCAGGTACGAGCCGTGCAGCGGGTTGCGGCCCCCGCCGAACCTCAGGCTGGCGTGCGCGGGCTGGTCGGGGTGGTGGTCGGCGGACCAGGTGAGCGCGTCGGCCGCGGTGCCCGGCAGGGTCACCACCGTCAGGTCGTTGCCCTTCCCGGACAGGTCACGGACGGTGTCGCCCGCACCGAGCGCGGTGCCGGGCGCGCCCTGCCCGTCGAAACGCCAGTACGCCAGCGTGCCCTTCACCAGCTCCCGGGCGGCCGGCCGGGCGGGCCGGGCCGGCACCGGGGCGAAGCCGGCGAAGCGTCGCTCGAAGTCGATCGGCACCGAGAAGTCGTCCACCGGACCGGTGATCCGGGCGTGCTCGGCCGCCAGTTCGGAACGGGACTCCGGCTCCTGGGCCAGGATCCACGGGTTGACCGTCTCCACGTCGATCGTGTTGCGGGCCAGGTCGAAGTGGTACAGCCGGATCATGCCGCCACCGCCGAAGTAGCGGTTCTGGTAGTTCGTGATGTGCAGGTGCACATCGTTGCCGGCGGCGTTCTTCGCGGTCGTCCGCGCGGGCGGCCAGTAGTGGCCGTTGAGGGTGAGGAAGATCTGGTCGTTGCCGTCGATCAGCCGGTCCCAGACCGTCCGGCCGTAGGCGGAGAGGACGGCGTTGTCCTCGGGGTCCCCCGACTCGTACGGGAAAACGTTGTCATCGTAGTCGGAGTAGACGAGGTCGTGCGTCGTGAGGATCACCGGCAGCTTCGGGTGGGCCTTGACGACGCTCTCGGCCCACGCGAAACCCTGCTCGCTGGTCCGCCAGTCCAGGGCGAGCAGCAGCCAGGAGCGGCCGGCGGCCCGGAAGATGTGCGCGGTGTTGTACCCGGTCGGGTCGGCCCCGGCGAACGTCTTCGCGTGCGCGAACCGCTGCGGGCCCATGGTCCGCAGGTACGGCGTGTCACCGCGGCTGTCGTCGCCGCTCACGTCGTGGTTGCCGGCCAGCACGCTGTAGCCGGCACCGTGCCCGTCCAGCAGCGCGAAGGCCTTGTCGACCTGCTGGAAGGAGGACGGGTCCGCGTCCTGGGTCAGGTCGCCGAGGTGCGCCATGAACACGATGTTGTCGCCGTTCGCGTCCCCGCTGTTCTCGACGACATAGCGGAACGACGCCTCCTGCGGCGTCCGGTTGACGCTGTCCTGGCTGCCCCAGTAGAGGAACTGGGTGTCCGGCATGACCGCGAGGGTGAACCGGAGAGCGTCCGTGTCCGGTCTCCAGGTGCCGGTCCTGGCACCGCCGTCGGCCTCCGCTGCGGACGCCGGCGGCGCGCCGAGCACGACCGCGCCGGTTCCCGCTGCCGCCGTTCCCGCGCCGGCCAGCGCCGTGCTGCGGAGAAAACCGCGCCGGCTCTGCCCGGTGTTCGCCTGTGCCGGGGTGTCGTCTCGATGGGACATGGGTCCGCCTTTCCCGTGCCGATGGCTCAAACGCGACGACGCTACCCAGCGGCGCTTCCGGTCGGGCGGCCAAGAGGTGACAGTCGAAGACCGGGCGCCTGTCCGGGACTTGAAGGATCGGGACGGCCGGTCGAAAACCGGGTGCCGGGCCCCGCGCCCCCTGCCTACACTCGTCCACTGTCACGCACCGTAGCCGCGACCCGCGGTCGCGGGGCTCTGCCGTGACGAGTCCGGACGAACGAGGGGAGAGGGCCATGCGTGAGCGCACCGCTGTCGTCCCCTCCCTTCCCCGCGCCCTTTCCCGCTTTGACGTGATCCTCGTGTCCCCGTCCCTCCGGTGCCCGCCGCGCGGTCGGCACCGGACTCCGTGACGCGCGACCGGATCCGTCAACCATCGGTACGTGTACCTGATCTGATGTCTCGTCAGGCATGACCGATCGGGCCTCGCCGCACGGGAAATCGCGCCGCCCCTTCCGGGAGCGATTCCGGGAACCGTCGTCCGAAAGGCACCGGGCCATGCGCACCGAACCCCGCACGAACTCCGTCAACCCCCTTGCCGCCGTTCGCAACCTGGGCATCCTCGCCCACGTCGACGCAGGGAAGACCACCGTCACCGAACGCATCCTCTTCGCCACCGGCACCATCCACCGACGCGGCGAGGTGCACGACGGCACCACCGTCACCGATTTCGACCCCCAGGAGCGCGACCGCGGCATCACCATCTTCGCCGCGGCCGTCAGCTGTGCCTGGGACGGTCACCGCATCAACCTCATCGACACCCCAGGACACGTCGACTTCGCCGACGAGGTCGAACGCTCGCTGCGCGTCCTCGACGGCGCGATCGCCGTGTTCGACGCGGTCGCCGGCGTGGAGCCGCAGAGCGAGTCGGTGTGGCGGCAGGCCGACCGGCACGGCGTGCCCAGGATCGCCTTCGTCAACAAGCTGGACCGTGCGGGCGCCGACCTCGACAGAGCCGTCGAGTCGATCCGCACCCGCCTGCACCCGGCCCCGCTCGTCGTCCAGTTGCCCATCGGCACCGAGGACGGCTTCACGGGCGTGGTCGACCTCGTGCGCATGCGGGCGCTGGTCTGGGCGGACGACGGCGGTACGGCGACGGAGGGGCCCGTCCCCGAGGAGCTGAGGGAGGCGGCGGACCGGCGCCGGCACGCGCTGGAGGAGGCGGTGGCCGCGCTGCACCCGACCGCGCTGGAGGAGTTCTGCGCACCGCCCGGCCGGCTGTCCGCCGACACCCTGGCCGGCGCTCTGCGCGACCTCACCCTGAGCGGCGAGGGCGTCGTCGTCCTGTGCGGCTCCGCCTACCGCAACCGGGGCGTCGAACCGCTCCTCGACGCGGCCGTGGCCTACCTGCCCGCGCCGCTCGACGTCCCCGCGGTGCGCGGTACCCACCGGGGTGCCGAGCAGCGGCGGGCCGCCGACCCCGAGGGGCCGTTCGCGGCGCTCGCGTTCAAGGTGACCGCGACCGCCACCGGGCGCCTCACCCACGTCCGGGTCTACTCCGGCACGATCGAGAAGGGAGACACCGTGTGGGACCCGGCGACGCGCCGCACCGAACGCGTGGCGCGCATCCTCCGCGTCATGGCCGACCGGCACGAGCCCCTCGACCGGGCGGTGGCCGGTGACATCGTCGCCGTCGTCGGCCTGAAGTCGGCCCGCCCCGGTGCCACGCTGTGCGCACCGGACGCCCCGCTGCTCCTGGAGCCGCCGACCGCCGCGGAACCGGTGGTCTCGGTCGCCGTCGAGGCCCGCCGCCGTACCGACACGGACCGGCTGGCGCAGGCGCTGGCCCGGCTGGCGGAGGAGGACCCCTCGCTGGTGGTCCGGACCGACGCCGAGACCGGGCAGACCGTGCTGTCCGGGATGGGCGAACTGCATCTGGAGGTCGCGGTGGAGAAGATCCGCAGGGACGGCGGCCCCGAGGTCACGGTGGGCCGGCCGCGGGTCGCCCTGCGGGAGACCGTGGCCCGCGGGGTGACCGGCTTCGTGCACCGGCACGTCCACCAGACCGGCGGGGCCGGGCAGTTCGCGCACATCGTCCTGGACGTCGAACCCCTGGGGCACGAGGACGGGCGCGAGGGCGAGCACGACGGCGGCTGCGCGGGCGGCTTCGCGTTCCGGTCGGCGGTCGTCGGCGGCCGGGTGCCGCAGGAGTACGTCCGCGCGGTCGAGGCCGGCTGCCGGGACGCCCTGGCCGAGGGGCCGCTCGGCGGGCATCCGGTGACCGGGCTGCGGGTCACGCTGACCGACGGCTCTACGCATGTGAAGGACTCCTCCGACACGGCGTTCCGTACGGCGGGGCGGCTCGGCCTCCGGGAGGCTCTGCGGGCCTGCGCGATGACGCTCCTGGAGCCGGTCGCCGAGGTCACGGTCACCGTGCCCGAGGACGCGGTGGGCGGCGTGCTCGGCGACCTGGCGGCTCGGCGCGGCCGGGTCACCGGTTCCGTGGCGCGGGGCGGCGCGGCGGTGCTCACCGCCACCGTGCCGCTGGCCGAACTCTTCGGCTACGCGACCCGGTTGCGCGGTCGCACCCAGGGCCGCGGCACCTTCACGGCACGCCCGTCGGGCCACGCACCGGCCCCCGCGGCGGCCTCCACCCGGTGACACGGGTGGTCCCGGCCGTGGCTCCCGTCCGGTGACGCCGGAGGCGGGGGCCGGGGAGCACCTCCCCGGCCCCCGCCACCTCGCGTCGGCGCCCGCAACCGCCCGTCGAAACACAACCGTTGTGGAACGGCGGCCGGCCCCTCCCCACGCAGGTCACCCCGCTTCGGCCCAGGTCACGCCGTCGGGCGTGGGCGCGGCATCGCCGCGGAACCGGCTGTTCCCCGGCCCGCCTGCACGGATACCCGTGCCGGATCCCTTGACGAGCTACTGTTCGGGGGATTAACTCACGTCCTAAATTAAGCCATGAGGGGCTTTGGAAGCCGAACGTCGGTCCAGGCGTCCGCACCCGCGGGCGCCGGCCTTCGCGAAGCCCTCTCGGGGTTCTCGACTCCCGGAAAGGCACAGCTGGAGCCATGCGCAGCATCCGAGCCGCGGCCGTAGGCGCCGTCACCATGTCTCTCGCCCTCGCGGCCACGGCCTGCGGTGGCGGTTCGTCCACCGGGGGCGGGTCCGACGACTCCCCGAAGACGCTCACCTACTGGGCCTCCAACCAGGGTGCCAGCATCGAGGTCGACAAGCAGGTCCTCCAGCCGGAGCTCGACAAGTTCCAGAAGCAGACCGGCATCAAGGTCAAGCTGGAGGTCGTGCCCTGGTCGGACCTGCTCAACCGGATCCTGACCGCGACCACCTCCGGCCAGGGCCCCGACGTGCTGAACATCGGCAACACCTGGAGCGCCTCGCTCCAGGCGACCGGCGCGCTGCTGCCCTGGGACGCCAAGAACTTCGGCAAGATCGGCGGCAAGGACCGCTTCGTCGACTCGGCGCTCGGCTCCACGGGCGCCGAGGGCAAGGACCCGGCGGCCGTACCGCTGTACTCGATGGCGTACGCGCTCTACTACAACAAGAAGATCTTCGCCGACGCCGGCATCGCCAAGCCCCCGGTCACCTGGGACGAGCTGGTCGCCGACGGCAAGAAGATATCGGCCAAGGGCAAGTCGGTGCTCGGCGCCGAGGGCGGCAACGTCTCGGAGAACATCCACCACGTCTTCGTCTTCGCCAAGCAGCACGGCGCCGACTTCTTCACCGCCGACGGCAAGCCGGACTTCACCAACGACAACATCGTCGCCGCGGTCAAGCAGTACGTCGACCTGATGGCCAAGGACAAGGCCATCCCGACCGGTGACGCCGAGTACGCGCAGAACCAGTCGGTCAGCGACTTCGCCAAGGGCAAGCAGGCCATGCTGCTGTGGCAGTCGGCCTCCTCCAACCTCAAGTCGCAGGGCATGAGCGACAGCGACTACGGCATCGCGCCCGTCCCCGTGCAGTCCGGCACCCCCGGCACCGGCGCCCAGGTCAACTCGATGGTGGCCGGCATCAACCTGGCCGTCTTCAAGAACACCAAGAACCTCGACGGCGCCACCACGTTCGTGAAGTTCATGACCAGCGACGACGAGCAGAAGATCCTCAACACCGCCTACAGCTCCATCCCGCCGGTCAAGGCGGCCCAGGAGGACGCGGCCTTCAACACCCCGGCCAACTCCGTCCTGAAGGACACCCTCGCCACCAGCGCCGCGGCCCTGCCCCAGGTGGCTGCGGAGTCGCAGTTCGAGACCACCGTCGGCACGGCGGTGAAGAACCTGTTCGCCGACGCCGCCGCCGGCCGCGCCGTCACCACCGAATCCGTCAAGGCCGAGCTGGAGAAGGCCCAGCAGCAGATGCCGGCGGCCTGAACGCGATGACGACCACCACCACCGCCGTGCACGAACCGGCGCAGGTGAACTCCCCCGGGGCGGCGGGCGGCTCGGGCCGCCGCCCCGGGCGGATCCGCCGCATCGGACTGCCCTACCTGCTCCTGCTGCCCGCCCTGCTGCTCGAACTCCTCGTCCACCTCATCCCGATGGTCATCGGCGTCGTGATGAGCTTCAAGGAGCTCACCCAGTTCTACATCCGCGACTGGACCACCGCCCCGTGGGCCGGATTCGACAACTACAAGCTGTCGGTCGAGTTCAACGCCCCCATCGGCAAAGCCCTGTTGCACTCGTTCTCCGTCACCGTCGGCTTCACCCTGCTCTCCGTCGGCCTGTGCTGGCTGATCGGCACCGCCGCCGCGGTCTTCATGCAGGACACCTTCAGGGGCCGCGGCCTGCTGCGCGCCCTGTTCCTGGTGCCGTACGCGCTGCCGGTCTACGCGGCCGTCATCACCTGGGTGTTCATGTTCCAGCACGACAACGGCCTGGTGAACCACGTCCTGCACGACCAGCTGCACCTCACCGACAAGCCGTCCTTCTGGCTGATCGGCGACAACAGCTTCTACGCCCTGCTCACCGTGTCCGTGTGGAAGGGCTGGCCGTTCGCCTTCCTGATCGTGATGGCCGGCCTCCAGAACATCCCGAAGGAGCTGTACGAGGCCGCCGCCCTGGACGGCGCCGGCATGTGGCAGCAGATCCGCCGGATCACCCTGCCGTCGCTGCGCCCGGTCAACCAGGTGCTGGTCCTGGTGCTGTTCCTGTGGACGTTCAACGACTTCAACACGCCGTACGTCCTGTTCGGGAAGTCCGCGCCGGAGGCCGCCGACCTCATCTCGGTCCACATCTACCAGGCCTCCTTCGTCACCTGGAACTTCGGCGCCGGCTCGGCCATGTCCGTGCTCCTGCTGCTCTTCCTGCTGGTGGTGACCGGCGTGTACCTGGTGTTCACCTCGCGCGGACGGAGGACCTCGGATGTCTAGCTCGCCCATGGCCCCGCCGCGGTCCTTCCTCTGGTCCCGGCGGATCTTCCTCACGCTGCTCACCGGGTTCGTGCTGATCCCCGTGTACGTGATGATCTCCAGCTCGCTCAAGCCGCTCTCCGACGTCACCGGCAAGTTCCGCTGGCTGCCGAGCGGGCTGACCGTCCGCCCGTACATCGACATCTGGTCGACGATCCCGCTCGCCCGGTACTTCGTGAACTCGCTGATCGTGGCGGTCTCGGCGACCGTCTGCTCGGTCGTCGTCGCGGTGTTCGCCGCCTACGCCGTCAGCCGCTACGAGTTCCGCGGCAAGCGCGTCTTCACGGTCACCGTGCTGTCCACCCAGATGTTCCCGGGCATCCTCTTCCTGCTCCCGCTGTTCCTGCTGTACGTCAACATCGGCAACGCCACCGGCATCGCCCTGTTCGGCTCCCGCGGCGGCCTGATCCTCACCTACCTGACGTTCTCGCTGCCGTTCTCGATCTGGATGCTGATCGGGTACTTCGACTCGGTGCCGCGGGACCTGGACGAGGCGGCCCTGGTGGACGGCTGCGGACCGCTCGGCGCGCTGCTGCGGATCGTCGTGCCCGCCGCGATCCCCGGCATCGTCGCGGTCGCCGTCTACGCCTTCATGACCGCCTGGGGCGAGGTGCTCTTCGCGTCGGTGATGACCAACGACACCACCCGCACCCTCGCCGTCGGCCTCCAGGGCTACTCCACGCTCAACAACGTGTACTGGAACCAGATCATGGCCGCCTCGCTCGTGGTCAGCGTGCCCGTCGTGGCCGGCTTCCTGCTCCTCCAGCGCTACCTCGTCGCCGGGCTGACCGCCGGCGCCGTCAAGTGAACCCACCCAGTTCCGAAGGGAATTTCGTGACCATCGACCTCGCCGCCCTCCCGCACGACTTCCTGTGGGGCACGGCAACAGCGGCGTACCAGATCGAGGGAGCCGTCGCGGAGGACGGCCGTGCACCCTCCATCTGGGACACCTTCTCGCACACCCCGGGGAAGATCGCGGGCGACGACAACGGCGACGTCGCGTGCGACCACTACCACCGCTGGCGCGAGGACATCGGCCTGATGCGGCAACTGGGCGCGAACGCCTACCGGTTGTCGGTGGCCTGGCCGCGCGTGCGGCCCGGCGGGGACGGCCCGGTCAACGCCAAGGGCCTCGACTTCTACGACGAGTTGATCGACGCCCTGCTGGCGGCCGGCATCACCCCGTCGGTCACCCTCTACCACTGGGACCTGCCGCAGGCCCTCCAGGACCGCGGCGGCTGGCCCGAGCGGGCGACCGCCGAGCACTTCGCCGCCTACGCCGCCGTCGTCGCCGAGCGGCTCGGGGACCGCGTCCACCACTGGACCACCCTCAACGAGCCCTCCTGCTCCGCCTGGATCGGCCACCTGGAGGGCAAGATGGCCCCCGGCTGGACCGACCTCACGGCCGCCGTCCGGGCCTCCTACCACCTGCTCCTCGGCCACGGCCTGGCCGCCCAGGCGATCCGCGCCGCCGCGCCCGGCGCCGAGGTGGGCATCGTCAACAACCTCTCCACCGTGTTCGCCGCCACCGACCGCCCCGAGGACGTGGCCGCCGTCCGCCGCCACGACGGGCACGTCAACCGCTGGTGGCTGGACCCGGTGCACGGCCGCGGCTTCCCGGCCGACATGGTCGAGACCTACGGTGTCGAACTCCCCGAGCGGCCGGGCGACCTGGCGACCATCGCCACCCCGCTCGACTGGCTGGGCCTGAACTACTACTTCCCGGCCTACATCGAGAACGACCCGGACGGCCCCGCGCCCCACGCCCGTTCCGTCTACCGCACGGACGTCCCGCGCACCGGCATGGACTGGGAGATCGACGCGAGCGGCATCGAGACCCTGCTGCTGCGCCTCACGGACGAGTACGGCGCCCGCAAGCTCTACGTCACCGAGAACGGCTCGGCCTACCCCGACGTGGTCCGCCCCGACGGCACCGTCGACGACCCCGAGCGCCAGGCCTACCTGGTCAGCCACCTGGCTGCCTGCGCCTCGGCGGCCCGCAAGGGGGCCCCGCTGGCCGGCTACTTCGCCTGGTCGCTGCTGGACAACTTCGAGTGGGCGTACGGCTACGACAAGCGCTTCGGCCTCGTCCACGTCGACTACGACACCCAGGTCCGCACGATCAAGGGCAGCGGCCACCGCTACGGGGACATCATCCGCGACCACCGGGGACAGGCCCGCAGGGCGGCCTGACCCCGCACGACCGCGGTGGGCGCGGACCAGGGGAGTACCGCGCCCACCGCACGTTCGACCGTCATACGCGTGAGCGACGACGACGCCCCCTTCCGGGTGCGTGATGCGTACGCTGCGTCGGCGTACGAGGGCAAGACGTGGACCGTACGTGGATCTTGCCGTCACTCTGGGTGAGTTGAGCGTGGGGAGCGGAGCGCGCACGTGCCTGGAGGTGGCCGCGTATGACGAACGGTGCGGACGAGAGTGACGGCGACGACCTGACGGGCTGCGAGGTGGAGCGCGAGCCCGATCCCTCCGACAGCCTGCGGACCTTCGGGGCCGTCGTCCATGCCCTGCGGGAGCACGCCGGGTACAGCAGGTCCGAGTTCGCCGAACTGGTGCGGTACTCCAAGCACACGGTCGCCTCCGTGGAGCTGGGAAGGCGGATGCCGGACCGGGCGCTGGTGGAGCGGGCCGAGGAAGTGCTGGGCAACACCGGGGCGTTACGGAAGGCGGCCCAGTTCCTGACGCGGGGCGACAAGGGGTTGGCGGTCTGGTTCCGGCAGTGGGCCCGGCTGGAGCGGATCGCGGTCAGCCTGTGCACGTACGAGTGCCGGCTGGTGCCGGGGCTGTTGCAGTCGGACGGATACGCGCGGGCCGTGTTCGACGGCACGATTCCGGTGGTCACCGACGAGGGGCTGGAGAACCTGCTCGACGTGCGGATGAAGCGGCAGCGCATGCTGTTCGAGCGGCCGACGGTGCCGTTCAGCTTCATCGTCGAGGAGCACGTGTTCCTGCGGCGGTTCGGGGGCGCGGAGCTCATGCGCGAGATGTACGACCATGTGCTGGAGCGGGCCGCTCTGCGCAACGTGACACTGCAGATCGTGCCGTTGGCGGCGGGGTTGCACGCGTGTCTGGACGGACCGGTCCAACTCTTGGAGACGCCGGAGGGGCGGCGCTTCGCGTACTCGGAAGGACAGCAGAACGGGCGGCTGATCGGTGACGTGAAAGAGGTGAGCCTTCTCCAGCAGCGCTATGACACACTGCGCTCGCAGGCCCTCAACCCCAAAGAATCGCAGGGCTTGTTGGAGCGACTGCGAGGAGAACTATGAGCACGACGGAACTCGCCTGGTTCAAGTCCAGCCACAGCGGCAGCCAGGGAGACAGCTGCATCGAGGTCGCTGTCACCGAGCAGGCCGTCCGCGTACGGGACTCCAAGGACGTGTCCCGACCGCACTTCGCCGTGTGCCGTGACGGTTGGACGGAGTTCGTGGCGTTCGTCGCCGAGGCCTGACCCTCGCGGTACCCGTCAGGGCTTCCACGCGTTCGGGTGATGCGTTCGCTGCGTCGGGGCGAAGATCGCGGACCGCGCTCACAGCAGACCACGGCCCACGCACGGGAAACACCCAGCCACGAGTGAACGGGGCGTCCGTGCCTCCCGTATCCACCCATCGTGGGAGGATCGCTCACCATGAGTGCGTCACCGGCGGTACGGAGCCTGCGTGCCGCGGTGTTCGCCGCGGTGTGCGTGCTGCTGGCTGCCGCCGGTCACGGCCTCGCCATGGGCGATCTGCCGCCGCTGTGGGCCGACGCGGCCGGGTTCCTGACCGTGTTCGTCCTGGGGCGGGCCCTCGCCGGGCGCGAGCGCGGCCTGCCGGAGATCGGCGTGGGCATGCTGCTCACCCAGGCCGGTCTGCACTTCGGTTTCGACGCGGCCCGCGCGGTCACCCCGGCCGCTTCCGCGCCCGCCGTGACCATGGCCCACATGCGCATGCACGGTCAGGCCATGACCGGCATGGGCGGTATGGGTGTTATGGGCGGAATGACTGGTGTAGCCGGTCCGGCGGGTGCGCGTGGAGCGGTGCAGTCGTACCCCCACGTCCATGTCCTGACCGCGCACGCCACCCTCGCCCACGTCGTCGCCGCGCTCGTCGCCTCCTGGTGGCTGCGGCGCGGCGAGGCCGCGCTGTGGTCGCTGCTGCGGCGGACCGCCGCGCTCGTCCCCGGTCTGGCCGCCTGGTGGCACGACGCCCCGCTGCCCGCCCCGGCCGGCGGCCCCCGCCTGGCCCCGGCCGCCCCGATACGGCCCCGTCCGCTGCTCGCACTGCGGCACGCGGTGAGCCGGCGCGGCCCGCCGAACCCGATCCCGTACCCGGTCTAACACCCGCAAGAGCCTCTAACAGACTTCACTCGTACGGAGATCGACTCACTCATGTCCGCCATGTCTGCAACCCGCCGCACCCTGCGCCGCGCCGCTACCGTCACCACGCTGGCCTCCGCGTCGGTCCTGGCCGCCGCCGGTATCGCCGCCGCGCACGTCACCGTCCACCCCGAGAGCTACGCCAAGGGCGCCACCGACGGCGTGCTGACCTTCCGCGTGCCCAACGAGGAGGACACCGCCTCCACCACCAAGGTCCAGGTCTACCTGCCCACCGACCACCCGGTCCTGGGCGTCCTCGTCACCCCGCACGACGGCTGGACCGCCAAGGTGACCACCACCAAGCTCAAGACGCCGGTGAAGACCGACGACGGCACCATCACCGAGGCCGCCTCCGAGATCACCTGGACCGGCGGCAAGATCGGCGCCGACCAGTTCGAGGACTTCGACGTGGCCTTCGGCCAGCTGCCCGAGGACACCGACCAGCTGACCTTCAAGACCCTCCAGACCTACTCCGACGGCAAGGTCGTCCGCTGGATCGAGGAGGCGCAGAGCGGCGACGACGAGCCGGAGAACCCGGCGCCGACGCTCAAGCTGACCGCCGCGGGCGACGACTCCGCCGCGTCGGCCGCGCCGGCCACGAAGAGCAGCGGCAAGGCGACCACGACGGCCGCCGACTCCAGCGACTCCACCGCCCGCGGCCTCGGCATCGCGGGCCTCGTCGTCGGCGTCCTGGGCCTGGCGGCAGCAGCGTTCGCCATCGTACGGACGCGGGGCGCCCGGTCGTAGGCCAACACCGGTGGGCCAACACCGGTGGGCCAACATCGGTGGGCCAACACCGGTAGGCCAACACGGGTGGGCCAACGCCCGTAGACCTACCGGCGTTGGCCCACGGGCGTTGGCAATCGCCCGTAGGTCAACGCTCGTAGGCCAAAGCTCGTAGGTCAACGCTCGTAGGCAGGACCCCGTAGGCAAGACGAGGGGCCCGGACCATCCCCCGGTCCGGGCCCCTCGCGCTGTCTTCGGCTCACCGCACCGCGGCCAGCTCCCGTGCCCCGGATCCGGCCCCGGCTCCAGCGCCGACCTCGATCTCGATCCCGGCTCCGATCCCGGCCTCCAGCTCGGCTTCGAGGTCGGCCTCCGACCCGGTGCCCGCCACCGTCGCCATCGTCCCGGCCGCCGCGGCCGGCCGGGCGTTGCGCCACAGCCACAGCACGTCCCGGCCGAAGGACCACACCAGGGAGCCGAGCGCCAGCAGCACCACGGCCAGGTTGGCCAGGTACGGCAGCAGGTCCGCGCCGGCCAGCAGCAGGCAGATGCCCTGCATCGCGGCGACCGTCTTGCGGGCCATGGAGTGCGGCAGCGGGGCGTTCAGCCAGGGCGCGGCCTTCGCCGCCGCGACGAACGCGTAGCGCATCCCGCCGATCAGGAGGACCCAGGGCCCGAGCTGCGTCGAGACGTACACGCTCAGCACCAGGATCAGGAACGCGTCGACCTCCATGTCGAAGCGCGCGCCGAGCGCGGTCGACGTACCGGTCTTGCGGGCCACCTTGCCGTCGACGCCGTCGAGGATCAGGGCCACGGCCGTCAGGCCGACCAGCAGGGTGACCGGCGGGGAGCTCTCGAAGGAGTCGGCGACCAGGGCGGTCACGCCGCCGACCAGGATCGCGCGGCCCAGGGTCACCCGGTTGGCCGGGCCGAAGGACCGCGGCCGGGTGCGGTGCAGGGCCCGGGAGAGCACCGCCCAGGTGGCTATCGCGAACGCGAGCCCCGTCAGCCAGCCGGCCGGCCCCATGCCGATCGCCGTCCCCAGCAGGGCCAGCAACAGGATCTGCACGCCCGCTCCCACAGCGGTCTCCTGCTGGACCAGCCTGGCTTCGTAAGTGTTGTTCAGGGCCACCGCACGTCCTCCGGCCGAATGACAGAGTCGATCAACGCCGCGTACTGTGCGCGGCCTGTGCACTTCTCGCTGTGCACATCTCCGTACGTGAACCACTTCCCGATCGTTCAGGAGGATTCCGATGAACTCCTCGGCCCGCGCGTTCTGGCTCCGCTCCCCGGGCCACGGAGAGCTGCGTGACGTCACCCTCGCGGAGCCCGGTGAGGGCGAGGTGCTGGTGCGCGCGCTGTACTCCGGAGTCAGCCGTGGCACCGAGACGCTGGTGTTCCGCGGTGGCGTGCCCGAGAGCCAACACGCGGTGATGCGGGCGCCGTTCCAGGAGGGCGACTTCCCCGGCCCGGTGAAGTACGGCTACCTCAGCGTCGGCGTGGTCGAGCAGGGCCCCGATGCGCTGACCGGGCGTACGGTCTTCTGTCTGTATCCGCATCAGACGCACTACGTCGTTCCGGTGAGCGCGGTGACGGTGGTACCGGAGCGGGTACCCCCGGCACGTGCGGTACTCGCGGGCACGGTCGAGACCGCCGTGAACGCCCTCTGGGACGCGGCGCCGCTGCTCGGCGACCGGATCGCGGTCATCGGCGGCGGCATGGTCGGCTGCTCGGTCGCCGCCCTGCTCGCCCGCTTCCCCGGCGTACGGCTCCAGCTCGTGGACGCCGACCCGGCCCGCGCCAAGACCGCCGAGGCCCTCGGCGTGGACTTCGCGGCCCCCGGGGACGCCCTCGGGGAGTGCGACCTGGTCGTGCACGCAAGCGCCACCGAACAGGGCCTCGGCCGCGCGCTGGAGCTCCTCGCGCCGGAGGGCACGGTCCTCGACCTGAGCTGGTACGGCGACCGGCGCATCGCCCTCCCGCTAGGCGAGGCCTTCCACTCCCGCCGGCTCACCGTGCGCAGCAGCCAGGTCGGCACCGTCTCCCCGGCCGCCCGCGCCGGCCGCACCTACGCCGACCGGCTCGCCCTGGCCCTGGAGCTGCTGGCCGACCCGGCGCTGGACGCCCTCATCACCGGGGAAAGCGCGTTCGAAGAGCTGCCGGAGGTGCTGCCGAGACTCGCCTCGGGGGAGCTTCCGGCCCTCTGTCACCGGGTCCGCTACGGCGACAACGGCTGACGGAACGTCCAATAACGTCCACCGCACGCCCCCAAGAGGTCCTGACCTGAGAAAAGAGTGAGAGTGGACTGAACGCGGGGAAGCCAAGAGCCGTATTAAGGGCATCCCCCGGCAGGGATCAGCCGGGGGACCAGACGCGCCGCACCTGGAGGGTCGTCCGTTGTTCAGCATCACCGTCCGCGATCACATCATGATCGCCCACAGCTTCCGCGGCGAGGTGTTCGGGCCCGCGCGGCGACTGCACGGCGCCACGTTCCTGGTGGACGCCACCTTCCGTCGCGAACAGCTGGACGACGACAACATCGTCGTCGACATCGGTCTTGCCACCCAGGAGCTCGGCGCCGTGGTGAGCGAGCTGAACTACAGAAACCTGGACAACGAGCCCGACTTCGCCGGGATCAACACCTCCACGGAGTTCCTCGCGAAGGTCATCGCCGACCGGCTTGCCGAGCGCATCGAGAAGGGCGCGCTCGGCGAGGGCGCCCGGGGCCTCGCCGGACTGACCGTCACCCTCCACGAGTCGCACGTCGCCTGGGCGAGTTACGAGCGTGCCCTGTGACCGACATGGCCATCGGCCGCCCGTCGGCCCTCACCTACGTGCCCGCACAGCGCGCGGCCACCACCGAAAGCAAGGCTCCGGCGAGCATCGGGATCCTCCCCATGTCCCTGCGCAACGTGCACTTCGTCATGCCCGGCGGTGTGGACGACCCGGCCAGCCCGAGCGGCGGCAACGCCTACGACCGGCGGGTCTGCCTGGACCTGCCCGGCTTCGGCTGGCAGGTCACCAGGCACGCGGTGGCCGGTTCCTGGCCGCGCCCCGGCACCGCCGACCGCGACGCCCTCGCCCGCACCCTGCGGGAGCTGCCCGACGGCACGGCCGTCCTCCTCGACGGCCTGGTGGCCTGCGGGGTCCCGGAGATCGTCGTACCGGAGACGGAGCGGCTGCGCCTCGCCGTCCTCGTACACCTCCCGCTCGGCGCCGAGACCGGGCTCGACCCGGCCGTCGCCGCCGACCTGGACGCCCGCGAGCGCACGGTGCTGCGCGCCGTACCGGCCGTGATCGCGACCAGCGACTGGGCGGTACGACGGCTGGTCTCGCACCACGGCCTGGCACCCGAACGGGTGCATGTGGCCGCCCCGGGCGCCGACATCGCCCCGCTGGCCGGCGGCACCGACGGCGTCTCGCACCTGCTCTGCGTCGCCGCCGTCACCCCGCGCAAGGGCCAGCACCGGCTGATCGAGGCCCTCGCGGCGGTCCGGGACCTGCCCTGGACCTGCACCTGCGTCGGCGGACTCGACACGGCTCCCGAGTACGTCGCCCACCTGCGGTCGCTGATCGCGGAGCACGGGCTGACGGACCGGCTGCACCTGGCGGGCCCGCGCGCCGGCGCCGACCTGGACGCCAGCTACGCCGCCGCCGACCTGATGGTCCTCACCTCGTACGCCGAGACCTACGGCATGGCCGTCACCGAGGCCCTCGCCCGCGGCATCCCGGTGCTCGCGACCGACGTCGGCGGCCTGCCGGAAGCGGTCGGCCGCGCCCCCGACGGCGGGGTGCCCGGCATCCTCGTGCCGCCGGAGGACCCCGCCGCCCTCGCCGTCGAACTGCGTGGCTGGTTCGGCGAGGCGGACGTACGCCGTCGTCTCAAGGCCGCCGCGCGCGGCCGGCGGGCGGCGCTCGACGGCTGGGCGACCACCGCCCGCAGCCTCGCCGGAGTCCTGCTGCGGCTCCCTGACGAACCCCGGAGGGCGGCATGACCAGCGAGACCACGACCACTACTCCGGTCGGCGCGATACCCGCGCAGCCGGGGCCGACGGATGTTACGGATGCAGGAGTGGGACGAGAACGCGAACAGGCGCCCGCCGAGGTGATACCCGGGGCCGGACCCGTCGTCCGTCCGGGCGAGCGGGCCACCGTACGGCTGCGCGAGGCCGGGCCCGAGGAGCCGCCGCGGTACGCCCCCGAGTGGCTGGAGTTGCGGGAGAGCGCGGACGCCGCCGCCCGGGCGGGCGACCTGCTGGACCCGCTGCGGATCCGGCTGGCCAACCTGCCCGGCAAGGCCGGCACCGTCGTGCACGACCTGGGCTGCGGCACCGGCTCGATGGGCCGCTGGCTGGCGCCCCGCCTCGACGGCTCCCAGCACTGGATCCTGCACGACCGCGACCCCTACCTGCTGCACTTCGCCGCCGTCGCCTCGCCCCGCGCCGCCGCCGACGGCAGCCGGGTCACCGTGGAGACCCGGCGCGGCGACGTCGCCCGGCTCACCCCCGACGCGCTGATCGGCGCCTCCCTGGTGACCGCGTCCGCGCTCCTGGACGTCCTCACCCGGGAGGAGGTCGACATCCTCGCCGAGGCCTGCACCGGGGCCGGCTGCCCCGCGCTGCTCACCCTCTCGGTCGCCGGACGGGTCGAACTGAGCCCCGCCCACCCGCTGGACCAGGAACTCACCGAGGCGTTCAACGCCCACCAGCGGCGCGGCGGCCTGCTCGGCCCGGACGCCGTCACCGCCGCCTGCGAGGCGTTCGCCGACCGGGGCGCCACCGTGAAGGTGCACCCCAGCGCCTGGCGGCTCGGCCCCGACGAGAAGGCGCTCACCGAGCAGTGGCTGCGCGGCTGGGTCGGCGCCGCCGTCGAGGAGCGCCCCGAACTGGCCGACCGGGCCGACGCCTACCTGGCCGAGCGGCTCGCCGCCAACGCCGCCGGTGAACTGCGGGTCGTCGTGCACCACAGCGACCTGCTCGCGCTCGCCCGGCCGACCGGAGGCACCTCATGAGCACTCCCACCCTGGTCCGGGAGACCGCGCCCGTCGCTCCGCTCGCCGTGCCCCGGCGCCTCAACCTCCGCGCCGTCCGCACCCACCTGGGCACCGTCGCCGGAGCCGCCATCATCGCCGTGCTGCTGTGGCGGCTCGGCACCGGCGTCTTCCTCGACGGACTGCGCCGCATCGACACCCCGACGCTCGTCGCCGGCCTGGTGATCGGCGCGGTCACGACCGTACTGAGCGCCTGGCGCTGGCAGTTGGTGGCCCGCAGCCTCGGCCTCCGGCTGCCGCTCGGGCCGGCCGTCGGCGACTACTACCGGGCCCTGTTCCTGAACGCGGCCCTGCCCGGCGGGGTCCTCGGCGACGTGCACCGCGCCGTCCGGCACGGGCAGAGCGAGGGCGACATCGGGCGCGGGGTCCGCGCCGTCGTCCTCGAACGCACCGCGGGACAGATCGCGTTGACGGTGTTCGGCGCGGGCGCGCTGCTGATCCTGCCCTCGCCGGTCCGCGACGAGGTGCGCAGCTTCGCCCCGCTGGCGGCGGCCGGGCTGGTCGGCGCGTGCGCGATCGTGGTCGCCCTGCGCATGAACAAGGCCCCGGGCAAGCGCGCCGGCGCCCTGCGCGCCACCCTCGGCGAGGCCCGCCGCGCGCTGCTGTCGCGGCGGAACGCGCCGGGCGTCGCCCTCTCCTCGGCGGTCATCCTCGCCGGGCACGTGGGGATGTTCGTGGTGGCTGCCCGGGTCGCCGGCTCGGCCGCCCCCGTCGCGGTCCTGGTCCCGATCTCCGTCCTCGCCCTGGTCGCCATGGGCCTGCCGCTGAACGTCGGCGGCTGGGGCCCCCGCGAGGGCGTCACCGCCTGGGCGTTCGCCGCGGCCGGCCTCGGCGCGGACAGCGGGCTCGCCACCGCCGTCGTCTACGGCGTGCTCAGCTTCGTGGCGGCCGTGCCGGGCCTGGTGGTCCTCCTCGTCCGCTGGTACGCCGGACTGCGCTACTCCCGCCCGGCGGTGAGCAGTTCGAAGAGCGCGCCGAAGGAATCCGCGAGGCTCGACAGGAGTTCCTTCCCCTTTTCCGCCGAACCCAGGGAGGGACGGCCGATGACGCCCGATTCGGTATAGGCGGACATTCCCAGGGTGAGGAGATGACGACGGTCGTCAGCGGTGAAATCAGCGGACTCGTATCCAGGGCGGACCAATTCGGGATGAGCGTGCAGCAGAATGGAGGTCTCGATTTCTCCGGCATGCATGTCGGTGAGCGCCGAGGTCTCCACGCCGGCCCGGCCCAGAGCCGACTCCCAGTCCTCCGCCGCCGGGTACAGCGCCAGCCGCTCGCCCCGCGCGGACGCCTCCTGCACGACGTTGCCCAGCACGTAGTTGCCGCCGTGGCCGTTGACCACGACCAGCGCCTCGACGCCCGAGCGGCGCAGCGAGCCGGCGATGTCGTTCACCACCGCGTGCAGCGTCACCGCGGAGATGCTGACGGTGCCCGGCCAGGCCGCGTGCTCGTGCGAGCAGGAGACCGTCACCGGCGGAAGGAGGTGCACCGGGTACGCGGCGGCGATCTCCCGGGCGACGGCACAGGCGACGAGGGTGTCGGTCGCGAGCGGAAGGTAGGGGCCGTGCTGTTCGAAGCTCCCCACGGGAAGGACGGCGACCTGTGTTGAAACGCCCGCCCCCCTGGTCCGTACCTCTTCCGTAGTGTCCGCCGGCAACAAGCCGTAAGCCGCCGTACGCGCGCCCGAACCACTCATCTTTTCACGGCCTTTCGTCTCTGCTTAGGAATCAGATCATGACAGAAAACATCGGCGTACTCGGCAAGAAGTCCCCACGGCGTTCGGGCGTGGAACGCGTCGTGAATGCACCGCTGCCCACCGTGTACGGCAAATTCCAGGCGATCGGCTACCTGGACCACGACCGCGGTGACGAGCAAGTCGCCCTGGTGTACGGGGACATAGACAGCGACCGGGTGCTGACCCGGCTGCACTCCGAGTGCCTGACCGGGGACGCGTTCGGCTCCCAGCACTGCGAGTGCGGTGACCAGCTGGCCGCCGCACTGCGCGCGGTCGTCACCGAAGGCAGCGGCATCGTCGTCTACCTGCGGGGACACGAGGGCCGCGGCATCGGCCTGCTCGCCAAGCTGCGCGCCATGGCCCTCCAGGCGGAGGGCCTGGACACGGTCGAGGCCAACCTCGCGCTCGGACTGCCCGTGGACGCCCGCGACTACGGCGTCGCCGCCGGCATCCTGAGCGACCTCGGGGTGCGTTCGGTGCGCCTGATGTCCAACAACCCGCGCAAACGCGAGTCGTTGGTACGGCACGGCATCGAGGTCGCCGAGACGGTCCCGCTGCTGATCGAGCCGTGCGAGAACAACATCACCTACCTGCGGACGAAGCGCGAGCGCCTCGACCACGTGCTGCCCCACCTGGACGCGGTGGCGCACTGGTCCTGAGGTACCGGGTGGCCTCCCGGGGAAGGATCGGGGGAGACCGACAGGAGGTACACGCGTGAATCTTCGGGCCCAGGCAGTGATCATCGGCGGCGGGGTGATGGGCACCAGCATCGCCTACCACCTCGCGAGCGCGGGCGTCCGCGACGTCGTCCTCGTCGAACGGGACGAGCTGGCCGCCGGATCCACCTCGAAGGCCGCGGGCGGAGTGCGCGCCCAGTTCTCCGACGAGCTCAACGTCCAGCTGGGCGCGCGCAGCTTAGAGGCCTTCGCCCGGTTCGGCGAGGAGATCGGGTACGACATCGGGCTGCGCCGCGTCGGCTACCTGTTCCTCCTCTCCACCCCCGAGGAGGTCGCCTCCTTCGAGGCGGGCGTCCGGCTCCAGAACCACCTCGGCGTGCCCAGCCGGATGCTGACCCCGAAGGAGGCGGCCCGGCTCTCCCCGCTGATCGGCACGGACGGGCTGCTGGCCGCCGCGTACTCCCCGGACGACGGCCACTGCACCCCCGAGTCCGTCGTGCACGGCTACGCGGCTGCCGCCCGCGCCCACGGCGCCCGCGTCCTGCGCCACACCGAGGTCACCGGCATCGAACGGGACGGCCCCTACCTCACCGCCGTGCACACCACCCTCGGCCGGATCGCCACCGAGACGGTGATCTGCGCGGCCGGCGCCTGGTCGCGGGCGGTCGGCGCGATGGCCGGCGTCGACTTACCGGTGCAGCCGCTGCGCCGCCAGATCGCGGTCACCGAACCGGTCCGGGGACTGCCGCCGACGCTCCCCATGACGATCGACTTCACCACCAGCCTGTACTTCCACGCCGAGGGCCCGGGCCTGCTGCTCGGCATGTCGGACCCCGACGAACGGCCCGGCTTCGCCACCGACACCCACGACCGCTGGATCCCGCGGCTGTACGCGGCGCTGGAACGGCGGGCCCCGGCCCTGCTCGACCTGCGCCGCACCGGCGGCTGGGCGGGCCTGTACGAGAACACCCCCGACCACAACGCCCTGATCGGCGAGGCGCCCTCGGTCTCCCGGTTCCTGTACGCCACCGGGTTCTCCGGCCACGGCTTCCTCCAGGCACCGGCCGTCGGCGAGGTGGTCCGCGACCTGTACCTGGGCCGCACGCCCTTCCTGGACGTCGGCCCGCTCGGCGCCGGCCGGTTCGCGGCCGACGCTCCGCGCCCGGAGTCGAACCTGGTGTGACCCGGGCGGGCGGCGCTCAGTCCAGGATCGTCTCGTGGACCAGCCGGCGCAGGTCCGGGAAGACCTTCAGGGACTTCGGCCGGAGCTGCGTGTGGAACTGCACGGTCAGGTCGTGGGTGGGGTCGACCCAGAACGCGGTGGTGGCCGCGCCGGTCCAGCCGTAGGCGCCCGGGCTGCTCGGGGAGAGGGTGCGGCCCGGGTCGATCACCACGGAGACGCCGAGGCCGAACCCGAGCCCGTCGTTGCCGGGCTCCTGGTGGACCGGGGCGCCGTAGGCCCGCAGATCGGCCCCGCCGGGCAGGTGGTTGCTGGAGAGCAGCCCGACCGAGGCGGGGGACAGCAGCCGGACGCCGTCCAGTTCGCCGCCCCGGCGCAGCATCTCCATGAACCGGTGGTAGTCGTACGCCGTCGCCGCGAGGCCGCCGCTGCCGGACAGGAAGCGGGGGCGGCCCCGCAACGGCAGCCCGGGGATCGCCTCGATGCCGCCGCCCTCCGTCTCGCCGTACAACTCCGAGAGCCGGTCGGCCTGTTCGGGCACGATGTGCAGGCCCGCGTCCGGCATGCCGAGCGGCCGGAAGATCCGGCCGGCGAAGAACTCGTCGAGCCGCTGCCCGGAGACCACCTCGACGACCCGGCTGAGCACGTTGAAGCCGACGGAGTAGTTCCACTGGGTGCCCGGCTCGAACTGGAGCGGCATCCGGGCGTACACCGCCATCGCCTCGGCGAGGTCCGCGCCCGACGGCACCGAGAACTCCAGGCCCGCCTCGCGGTAGCAGGCGTCCACGGGGTGCGTGTGGTAGAAGGCGAAGGTCAGCCCGGCGGTGTGGGTGAGCAGATGACGGATCCGGATCGGGCCGTCGGCCGGCCGGGTCACCATGTCGTCGCCCGCACCGGAGACGTGGACCCGCGGGGCCGCGAACTCCGGCAGGAACCGGTCGACCGGGTCGTCCAGGGACAGCAGCCCGTCCTCCACCAGCAGCAGCACGGCGACCGCGGTGACCGGCTTGGTCATGGAGTAGACCCGCCAGATGGTGTCCGCCTCGACCGGCAGTCCGGCCGCGCGGTCACGGTGGCCCTGGGCGGTGAGGTGGGCGACCCGGCCGCCGCGCGCCACGGCCACCAGGTAGCCGGGCAGCCGCCCTTCGTCGACGTAGTGGGCGAAGTGCTGGTCGAGGCGGTCGAGCGCCTTCACGTCCAGCCCCACCTCACCGGGGTCGACTTCCTGTCGCAGCTGTGCCATCGCTCTCCTTGGGTCGTGTCGTCCGCGGTGCGGTCCGACCTCGGACCTCATCGTCGCGCAGGAAGTGGGGAACGGTCCCGCTCATCCACGTGTGGTGTGACGGACGCTATAGAAGAGGCACCGAAAAACCGAAAAGCGGACGCGCCGTCGCCACCGTTGCCGGGTTGTGCGCCCGGCGCGCCGTACCGTGGCCCGACGGGAATGCACGACGGACGCGGAGGGGTTCCCCCGACATGACCCAGGAAGCACTTCTGAAGCTGCTCGGCGAAGCACACGACGGGGTGCTGGTCACCCTCAAGAGCGACGGCCGCCCCCAGCTGTCCAACGTCAACCACGCCTACCACCCCGACGAGCGCACCGTCCGCGTGTCGGTCACCGACGGCCGCGCCAAGACCCGCAACCTGCGCCGCGATCCCCGCGCCTCCTACCACGTCACCAGCCCCGACCGCTGGGCCTTCACGGTCGCCGAGGGCACCGCCGAACTCTCGCCGGTCGCCGAGGACCCGTACGACGCGACCGTCGAGGAGCTCATCCGCCTCTACCGCGACATCCGCGGCGAGCACCCCGACTGGGCCGACTACCGCGCCGCGATGGTCCGCGACCGCCGCCTGGTACTGCGGCTGCGGGTGGAACGGGCGTACGGCATCCCGCGCCCCTGACGGGCGGCGGGGCCCACGTGTGGCGGCGGGTGCTTGCCGCCCGGCCTCTGCGGGGCTAGCCTCCGCGCGTGATCAATGGGGCACATGTGGTGATCTACACCCGGGACGCCGAGGCGGACCGGGTCTTTCTGCGGGACGTGCTGGAGTGGCCGCACGTCGACGTGGGGCACGGCTGGCTGATCTTCCGGCTGCCGCCGGCCGAGGTGGCGTGCCATCCGGCCGACGGCGAACCGTCGCACGAACTGATGCTGATGTGCGACGACCTGGACGAGACGGTCGCCGAACTCACCGCGAAGGGGGTCGAGTTCACCCGACCCGTCCAGGTCGCGGCCTGGGGCCGGGTGACGGGCCTCCGGTTGCCGGGCGGAGGCGAGGTCGCCTTGTACGAGCCGCGTCACCCGCGCGCCTAGGACCGCCCTCCTCCCGCACCCAGGTCTCCAGCCACTGCGCGAACTCGGCCGCCCTGTCCGGCCAGTTGAAGTGGGTCAGGGCCGCCTCCCGGCCGCGCTGGGCCGCGGTGTGGCGCAGGATCGCGTCGGCGCCGAGCCTGCGTATCGCCTCCGCCGCCGCCCGCGGATCCTCGTACGGGACGACGATCCCGCAGCCGTGCCGCTCCACCATGTCCGCCGCCAGCGGGGTCGGCGTGGTGATGACGGGCACGCCGTGGGCCATGTACTCGACGACCTTGGTGGGCCGGGAGTGGCGGTAGTTGGGCTGGTCGTGCAGGAGGGAGAGACCGGCCAGGGCACCCGGGAACAGGGCGAGGGCACGGTCGTTGGGCAGGAAGCCGTGCCAGCGCAGGACGCCGTCCCGGTCGGCGGCCGTGAGCGCGTCGCGGACGTCGGGGTCGGCCGCGCCGGCCACCTCGATACGCGGGCCGGGGCCCAGGTGCCGGGCCGTCTCTATCAGGTCCAGCGCGCCGCGCGCCCGTGACAGGTGGCCGACGTAGACGACCCGTTCGGTGCCCGGCGGTTCGGGCGCCTCGGCCGGGGCGGTGGTGAAGTTCGGCACCACGGGGTGGGTGCGGCGGAACCGCTCCTGGTAGGCGTCCTCGGCGAGCAGCAGCCGCAGATGGCGTTCCGCCAGCCGTTCGGCCGTGCGGACGCCGAGCCGCAGCGGTGGCCGCAGCGCCCTCGGCACCCAGCGTTTCATGGCGAGCGCGGCGGCGGTGTCCTCGTGGACGTCCCAGACGACCACGGGCCCGGTACCGGACCGCCGCCAGCGGCGCAGCGTGCCGGGCAGGGCCAGCAGCAGTTCCGGGTCGTGCAGCAGGATCACGTCCGCCTCGGGCCCGCGCCGGGCCAGCAGGGCCCGGGCCGCGCCGACGGCCGCGCGGCGGCTGCGGCCCGCGGCCCGCGGCAGGTCGATGCCTTCGAGGTCCGGGCGGGGCCGTACCTCGCGGGCCGAGAACGGCGCCGCGTAGACGACGTGGTGCCCGCGGTCCCGCAGCGCGGTGATCTGCCGGTGCAGAATGCGCGCGTCCTCGGGGTGGTGGACGACGGTGACGACGAGTATCCGCATCTGAGCGCCTTTCGACTCCGTGGCCCGGAGTGCTTCGACTCCGGGCCACGGAAGGGGAGTTGCTACGCAGGTCGGCTACAGCACCTCGACGCCGGGCCGGAAGATCCGCCCCCGGGTGTCGAAGAGCAGGCGGGCCTCGTCGCCGAGGGCCGGGAGGTCGTACGCGGAGTGGTCCTGGAGCAGGATCGTCAGGTCGTGCGAGCGCGCCGCGGCCATGACGTCGGTGACCCGCGGCACGGCCTCCCCGTCCACGAACCAGGCCGGTACGAGCGGGTCGTGGAAGGCGATCTCGGCCTCCCGCTCCCGCAGCAGCCGGGCCACCGGCACCGCAGGCGCCTCGCGCTGGTCGGCGACGTCCGGCTTGTAGGTGACGCCGAGGAGCAGCACCCGCGAGCCGTGCAGCGCGAGGCCCTCGTGGTTGAGCAGGTCCTGGGCGCGCCGGACGACGTACTCCGGCATGTGTGCGTTGATCTCCCGGGCGAGTTCCACGAACCGGAACTCGTAGCCGATCGAACGCACCTTGTAGGAAAGGTAGTTGGGGTCGATCGGGATGCAGTGGCCGCCCACCCCGGCGCTCGGCCGGAAGGGCTGGAAGCCGAACGGCTTGGTGCCCGCGCAGCGGATCGCGTCCCACACGTCGACGTGCAACTCGCGGCAGAGGATGGCCAGTTCGTTGACCAGCGCGATGTTGACGTGCCGGTAGGTGTTCTCCAGGAGCTTGGCCATCTCGGCTTCCCGAGTGCCCTTCGCCTGCACCACCGTGTCGACGAGCTTGCCGTAGAAGGCGGCTGCCTTCGCCGCGCACGAGGGGGTGCAGCCGCCGACCACCTTGGGTGTCTGGCGCAGGCCGTGGGTGGTGTTGCCGGGGTCGATGCGCTCCGGGGAGAAGGCGAGCGCGAAGTCGTCGCCGGCCCGCAGTCCCGACTCCTCCAGGAGCGGTCTGACGATCTCCTCGGTGGTGCCCGGATAGGTGGTCGACTCCAGGACGACGAGCTGTCCGGGGTGCAGCCGGCCCGCGACCGCCCGCACGGCGGAGGTCACCGCGCCCAGATCGGGGCCGCCGTCCTCGCTGAGCGGGGTCGGCACGCAGATCACCACGGTCTGCGCCCGGGCCAGGCACTTGTCGTCGGTGTACGCGGTGAACCCGGCCGCCCGCATCCGGGCGACGTCCTCGTCGGAGACGTCGTCCACATGGGAGTGCCCGGCGTTGAGGCCCTCCACGACCCGTGGGTCGAGGTCGAGCCCGGCCACTCTCAGGCCGACCAGCGACGCCTCCCGCGCGAGCGGGAGTCCGACGTAGCCGAGCCCGATGACGGCCAGTTCGAAACTGTCGGTCTGTTCCTCGTCCCCGAGCGATGCGCTCGATTCCCCGAGCGGTACGGCCTTTTCGACCTGCATAGGGATTCACTCCGCCCTCGACGGCAGCAACGGCAGACGCTGTGCGGACGCCGTATGGATCCGAAGGGCCCGGACGGTGAGCAGTGGTTCCGGGCGCGGGGTCTCAGACACATCCAAGGGCGCGGTACGCCTCTCGGGTCGTGGCAGCGACCCTTTTCCAGGTGCGTTCACGCGCCACCAGCGCGCGGGCGGATGCTCCCCATTCATGCCGCCGTTTTCGACTGTAAAGCAATACTTCGAGAGCTTCTGCCCAAGCTTGTGGAGATTCAGGCTGGATGAGCCGCCCGTTCACTTCGTCTTGCACCAGCTCTCGCAGGGCTGTGAGATCACTGGCCGCCACGGGAAGACCGCTCGCCATCGCTTCGACCGGCTTGAGCGGGGTGACCAGACGGCAGACCCGTTCGTCGGTGCGCGGCACCGCGAAGACGTCGAGAACGGCGTGGTAGGCCCGCACTTCGCGGTGCGGCACGCGACCGGTGAACAGGGCGCCGCCGTCGCCCAGCCCGAGCCGTCCGGCGAGCGCCTGGAGCCGGCCGCGCTCGGGCCCGTCGCCGACGATCAGCAGCCGCAGCGGGACCCCCCGGCGGCGCAGCTCGGCACCCGCATGGAGCAATGTGCCGATTCCCTCGTGTGGAGTAAGGCTGCTCACGGTGCCCACCACGAAGTCGTCCGCCGCGATGCCGAGCCGGGCGCGCAGTTCCGCCCCGTCCGGCGGCGGCGCGAGGAACGCGTCGTCCACCGCGTTGGGCACGATCAGGACCCGCTCCGCGGGCACCCCGCGGGCCACGATCTCGGCCTTCATCGCCGCGCCCAGCGTCAGCACCAGGTCGGCCCCGCGCATGCAGTACGTCTCCAGGGCGCGCCGGGCCCGGTACGACGGGTCGTCCGTACCGCGGCCGGGCGCCTGGGTCAGCCAGGTCTCCTCCAGGAAGCCCCGCACCTCGTACACCACCGGCAGCCCGTAGGTCTCGCGCAGCGCCAGCGCCACCCGCCCGTTGCCGTGGTCGGTGGCCGCGTGCAGCACCGCCGGCCGCAGCCGCTCCACCAGGCGCCCGGCCAGCTCGGCGTTGCGGGCCAGCACCGCACTCTGGCCGTAGGGCAGGCCGTACGGCAGCAGCCGGTGCTGCGGCACCCCGTTCACGACCTGCCACGGGCGGGCGTCCAGCACGCCCTGCGCCACCGGGAACCCGATCCGGGTCACCACGTGCGGGTCGAGCCCGGCGGCCCGCTGGGCCTCGACGAGCGCCTGGGTGCGCACGGTGTAACCGGCGTGCCTGAACGGCAGCCCGTTGGTGACCAGATGGAGCACCCGGCCCGGCTCGGGCCGCACCGCCCGCCCGGCGGGCGCCGGCACCCGGGCGGCGGACGGCGTGGCGGCGGGCCCGGCCGTACGGGCCCGGGCGGCGAGCCGTTTCTCGACGGGCTCCAGCCCGCGCCGCACCCGCCCCGGGAGCAGCCGCACGCCGAGCAGCGCGGCCCGGGCGGGGTCGTGCCGCAACTCGCCCCAGGCGACGGATGCGGCCAAGCTGAGTGCACGGGGGATCCGGGAAACACGGCGCGGCAGGCGAAGAGACGGACGTCGGGCCATGTCGCCAAGGTAGGCCGACAGAGCGGAGAACGTACGACATGAACGGCCGCGTACTCCATGTCGTAGGGACCAGGCCGAACTTCGTGAAGGCCGCGCCCGTCGTCGCCGCCCTGCGCACGACCGGGCACGACCAGGTCCTCGTGCACACGGGTCAGCACTACGACGAACGGATGTCGCACATCTTCTTCCGGGAGCTGGGCCTGCCCGCCCCGGACACCGACCTCGGCGTCGGCTCCGGCAGCCACGCCCGGCAGACCGCGGACCTCCTGGTGGCTCTGGAGGGCGAGCTGCTCGCCCGTGCCCCGGCCCTGGTCGTCGTCTACGGCGACGTGAACTCCACCCTGGCCGCGGCCCTGGTCGCCGCCAAGCTCGGCATCCCGGTCGCCCATGTCGAGGCGGGGCTGCGCAGCTTCGACATGGCGATGCCGGAGGAGGTCAACCGGCGCCTGGTCGACCAGCTCGCCGAGCTGCTCTTCGTCACCAGCCCGGAAGCCGTCGGCCACCTCGCCCGCGAGGGCGTCGCCCCGGACCGGGTGCACTTCGTCGGCAACCCGATGATCGACACCCTGCTCACCCATCTGGAGCATTTCGACCCGGCCGCCGCCCGCGCCGCCCACGCGCTGCCCGAGCGGTACGGCGTGGTCACCCTGCACCGCCCGGCCAACGTCGACGACCCCGAGGCCGCCGAGGCCGCCGCCCGCGCCCTCACCGAGGCCGCGACCCACCTCGACCTCGCGGTGCCGCTGCACCCGCGCGGCCGGGCGGCGCTGCGCAGGGCGGGCCTCGCCGACGCGCCCGGCATCCACCTGCTCGAACCGCTCGGCTACGTCGAGTTCATGGGCCTGGTCCGCGGGGCCGCCGCCGTGATCACCGACTCGGGCGGCGTCCAGGAGGAGACCACCGTGCTCGGCGTGCCCTGCCTGACGCTGCGCACCACGACCGAACGCCCGGTCACCGTCACCCACGGCACCAACCGCCTGGTCCGGCACGGCGAACTGGTGCCCGCCCTGCGCAAGGTCCTCGACGGGCGGGCGGCGGCGGACCCCGAGGGACCACCGCTGTGGGACGGCAAGGCCGGCCCCCGGATCGCCCGCGTGCTCACCGAGTGGCTGGAGCGCCATGACTGACGCCACCCGTACCTGCCCCGAAGCCCCGCTCACCTACTGGGACACCCGGCACCGCGAACGCGACGACCTCGCCTCCGGCGGCCACATCGGCCTGGACCGGCCCGGCAACGAGATCTTCTACGCGATCCGGCTCGGCCAGCTCCTCACCCTGATCGGCGACCTGTCCAGCCCCGCCGCCCCGCTCTTCGTCCTCGACGCGGGCTGCGGCAAGGGGCACTTCGCCCGCTCGCTGGCCCGCTGCGGCCACCACGTCGACGCCTTCGACGCCAGCGAGGCGGCCGTCACCCACGCCAGGACCGAGGGCGGCGGCCCCCGCTACGCCGTCGCCGGCCTCGACGAGTGGCGCAGCCCCTGGCTCTACGACGTGGTGATGTGCGTGGACGTCCTCTTCCACCTCCTGGACGACGCACAGTGGGCGGCGAGCCTGCGCAACCTCGCCTCGCTCGTCCGGATCACCGGCCGGCTGATCGTCACCGACGAGAACATCCACGAGCCCGTCCCGCGCGGCGACTACATCCTGCACCGCCCGCTCGCCGCCTACCGCGAGGAACTCGATCCCCTGGGCCTGAGCCACACCCTCTTCCGGCCCTACGGCTTCCGCGAGAACCGGGTCGGCTTCCATGTCTTCACAAGGACCCGCTGATGCGCCTGACCGATCTGCTCCACCCGCACCTGGACGACGTGACCTCGGTCGTGGACGCGACGAGCGGCGGCCTGCGTCTGGACCCCTACCTGCACCTGCCGCCCGGCGTCACCCTGCGGCGGCACCAGGAACCCGTCGGCGAGGGCGAGCTGATGCTCCTCTGCTACGGCCCCGACCCCGACCTGCACGGCGCCGAGGCGGACTGCCTGGCCGCGCTGGAACGGATGCGGCCCGGCGGCCGGGGCCTGATCGTCTTCGGCCACCCCGGCACCGACCTGCCCTACCACCGGCTCCTCGACGCCCTGGTGGCACACCGCTGCCAGGTGCTGCACGCCGCCGCGCTCGGCTACACGCACCTGCACGCCGGCGCGGTGGTCGCCTGCACCCAGGAACTCCTGCCCCCGCACGACTGGTTCGGCCGCCCGCTGCCGGCCGACGGCTTCGCCACCGCGCTCCGGATCGCCGACGAGTACGTCCTCGCCGACTTCGTCTCCCGCTCCCAGCGGGCCCGCCTGATCGACCTGGAGCGGGCCGCCGAGGAGACCGCCCGCGCCCTGGAGACCGCCCGCGAGGACGGCCTCGCCGAACGGCTCGCCGCCGCCGTCCGGGACAAGGACCAGCTCTCCACCGCACTGCGCCGGGCCCGGGAACGGACCGGCGTACTGGAGGCGCGGGTGGCCATGCTGGAGGGCTCCACCTCGCTCCGGGTCGGCAAGGCACTGGTGTCGGCGGCCCGGTCGCCGAAGCGCCGCGCGGCCCGGCTGCCGGGCGAGCTGTACGGGCTGTGGCGGCAGCGGAAGGCCACGGGCCGCCCCGCCGGCTCCCGGACCACCGCCGCCTCCGCATCGGCCTCCGGATCGGCCTCCGCCTCCGCTTCCGCCTTCGCCTTCGCGCCGGATGCGCAGGCCGACGACCGCTTCCACCTCTCCCACCGGGCCCTGTCCGTGGCCCCCCGCGACCGGCTGGTGATCACCGGCGTGCTCACCGACCGCACCGCCCGGGACTTCGCGGCGGACGCCGTGGTCAGCCGGGTGCTGCCGCACGACGGACGGCTGCTGGTCGAACGCACCGACCCCGACGTCCTCCTCGTCCAGCTGAGCGCGTGCGCCGCCCAGGACGGACCCTGGTCGCTCACCGGCACCGGACTCGCCCCCGACCTGGACCGGCACCTCGCCGAACTGGTCTCCCGGGCCAGGGGGCTGGGCCGCGCCGCCGTGCTGTGGCGGGACGGCCCGGCGTCGTCCGCCCCGGGCCTGTCCCTGCTGCCCTGGGACACCGTCCTCGACGGCGACACCGGCACGGCGCTCTTCCGCCTCGACCCGGTCACCGACGGCCGCGACCGGCTCCGGGACGTCTTCCTCCAGGACAGCACCCGGGTCCGGCTGGCCCGGCTCGCCGCCCTCACCGGCGGCCCCGACCCGCTCGCCGAACGCCGGATCGCCGTCCTCGCCGCGCCCCGGGACGCCACCGACGTGGCCCGGCTCGTCGCCCAGGCGCTCGGCCAGCTGCACCGGCCGGCCGAGGTGGTCGTCGCCGACCCGGCCGGCCTCGCCCTCGACGAACTCACCGCCGCCTCGGTCGCCGTGCACACCGGACCGCCCACCGCACCCTGGGTCGCCGACTGGACGGACCTGACCGAGGACCGCCCGGACACCCTCCTCCTCGACCTGCTCTGCGCCCAGGAGTTCTCGGGCGCCGACGCGGTGGGCCACACCCCCGCCGCCGACGACTACGCCTTCGTACCGGCCCTGAAACCGCTGCTCGTGCGCCGGTCGCTCCTGGACTCCGGCACCCCGCCGGACAGCTGGTCGCGCGCCGGGCACCGCCTGTTCGCCGTGCGTGGAAAGGAACCGTCATGACCCGCACCCTCAGGGCGCTCGTCTACGGCGACGTGGACCTCAACCTCATCGACGGCTCCGCCGTCTGGGCCCAGTCGACGGTCCAGGCACTCTCCCGCGCGGGCTGCCGGACCCGCCTCGTCCTCAAGTCCCCGGTCGAGACCGGCCGGTTGACCGACCCCCTCGCGGGCCTGCCCGGGGTCACCGTGGTGCGGCCCTACGAGGAACACCTCGTCCCCGGCCAGGGCGCGCACCCCCTCTCGCCGTTCCAGGCCTCGCAGTTGCTCGCCCGGCTGGACGCGGAGGAGCCCTGCGACCTGCTGGTGCTGCGCGGCCGTCGGCTGGTCAAGCAGATCGTCGGGGACGGCGCCTTCGACGGCCGGATCTGGGCCTACCTCACCGACATCCCGCAGTCCCCGGCCGACATGACCGAGGAGGCCCGCGCCGACCTCGCCCGCATCGCCGTCGCCTCCCGGCAACTCCTGTGCCAGACCGAGGAGTTGCGCTGCTTCCTGGAGGCCTGGGTGCCCGAGGCCTGCGGCCGGTCCGTGCTCTGCCCGCCCGCGGTGCCCGAGCCCGGCTTCCCGGCCCCGGCCCGCAACGGCCTGCACGATCCGGTACGCCTCGTCTACACCGGCAAGTTCGCGCCCCGCTGGAACACCCTGCCCATGACCCGGCTGCCCGCGATGCTCGCCGAACGCGGCATCCGCACCGAACTGCACGCCGTCGGCGACAAGATCCACAAGGATCCGGGCCACCCCGGCTTCGACACCGCCATGGCCGAGGCGCTGCGCACCACCCCCGAGGTCGTCCACCACGGCGGCGTGCCGCGCGAGGAGGCCATGCGGCTGGCCGCCGACTGCGACCTCGGCCTCGGCTGGCGCGACGCCTCCCTCGACGCCAGCCTCGAACTCTCCACCAAGGTCCTGGAGTTCGGCTCCCTCGGGCTGCCCGTCGTACTCAACCGCACCCCCGCCCACGAGGCCCTTCTCGGCGCCGACTACCCCCTGTTCGTGCCGGGCGCCGCCGGCCTCGCGGACGCGGCGGACGCCGTCGCGCTCGCCGTACGCGACACCGCGGCCCGGCACCTCGCCGCCGACCGGTGCGCGGCGGCGGCCCGCGAGTACACCATGGAGGCCGCCGCGGCCCGCTGGCGCGGCCACCTCGACCGCGCCTTCCCCGCCGCACCCGCCGCCGTCGCCACCCGGGCCCGCCCGCTGCGGGTCGGCGTCGCGGGGCACGACCTGAAGTTCCTCACCCGCCTCCTCGACCACCTCCGCGCGCTGCCCGGCCTCGACGTCCGGATCGACGCCTGGCCCGCGCTGGCCCGGCACGACGCCGCCGCCAGCCGCGAACTCGCCGACTGGGCCGACGTGGTGGTCGTCGAATGGTGCGGCCCGGCGGCCATCTGGTACAGCCGCCACAAGCGGCGCGGCAGCCGGCTGATCGTGCGCCTGCACCGCTTCGAACTCGACGCCGGATACCCGCGCCAGGTCGACATCGACAACGTCGACCGGGTGGTGTGCGTCAGCCCCTACTACGCCCGCGCCACCCGGGACCGCACCGGCTGGCCCGCCGCGAAGATCACCACGATCGGCAACTGGGTCGACGTCGACCAGCTCGACCGGCCCAAGGCGCCCGGCGCCCGCCACCGCCTCGGCATGATCGGCATCGCGCCCAGCCGCAAACGCCTCGACCTCGGCCTCGACGTCCTCGAAGCGCTCCGCGCCCGCGACCGGCGCTGGCACCTCTCGGTCAAGTCCAAGCCGCCGTGGGAGTACTGGTGGATCTGGAACAAGCCCGAGGAACGCGAGCACTACGACGCGATCCTGCGCCGCATGCAGACCTCGCCGCTCCTCGAAGGGGCGGTCGTCTTCGACCAGTTCGGTCCGGACGTCCCCAACTGGCTGCGCCGCGTCGGCCATGTGCTCTCCACCAGCGACGACGAGAGCTTCCACCTCTCCCCGGCCGAGGGCATGGCCTCCGGCGCCGTACCCGCGCTGCTGCCGTGGCCGGGCGCCGACGAGATCTACGACCGGCGCTGGATCCACGACACCCCCCAGGCGATGGCCGATGCCGTCGCCGGGCTCGCCGAGCAGGAGGACTGGCAGTCCGCCGGGGCGACGGCCCGCGAACAGGTGCGGGAGGGGTTCTCGCTGGAGCGGGTGGCTAAGGACTGGACGGAGCTGCTCGTGTCCGGGTGAGTCCGGCGGAGCCGTCAGGCCGCCGACTCCTGGCGGCCGGCCGGCTCGGGCAGCAGGCGGGCGCCGAGGCGGTCCGGGCTCGGCCAGCGGACGTCGTGGGCCCAGCCCAGCTTCTCGAAGATCCGGATCAGGCGGGCCGACGGGTCGATCTGGCCCGGCAGGACACCGTGGCGCGCGCCCGTGGGGTCGGCGTGGTGCGAGTTGTGCCAGCTCTCGCCGAAGGACAGCAGAGCGAGCGGCCAGAAGTTGGTGGCCTTGTCCCGGCTGGCGAACGGGCGCCTGCCCGCGACGTGGCAGACCGAGTTCACCGACCAGGTGACGTGGTGCAGCAGCGCCATCCGCATCACGCCGGCCCAGAAGAACCCGGTCAGCGCACCGGCCCAGGTGCCGGTGACGAGCCCGCCGACCAGCGCGGGGGCGAGGAGGGAGACGACGGTCAGCGGCCCGAAGAGCCGGCCGACGATCCGCAGGTCGCGGTCGGCGTCGATGTCGGGCGCGAACCTGGCCCGGTTGCTCAGCTCGCGCTTGAGCATCCAGCCGATGTGCGCGTGCAGCAGCCCCTTGAGCAGCGCGCGGGTGTCGGTGCCGAAGCGCCAGGGCGAGTGCGGGTCGCCCTCGCGGTCGGCGAAGGCGTGGTGGCGGCGGTGGTTGGCCACCCACTGCACCGGCGAGCCCTCGACCCCCAGCGAACCCGCGACGGCCAGCGCGATCCGCAGACCCCGCTTCGCCTTGAACGAGCGGTGCGTGAAGAGGCGGTGGTAGCCGACCGTGAGGCCGAAGCCGGAGACGAGGTAGGCGACCACGGCCATGGTGACGTCAAGGGCCGACAGGCCCCGCCCCCACAGCAGCGGCACCGCGACGACCAGGCAGAGCAGCGGGCCGACCACGAAGATCCACATCGCGACGCCCGCCGCGGCGTTCTGCGGGGCGTCCAGGAGCGGCTTGGCCCCGGCCCCGGCCGCGGAGTCGGCGTCGCCTTCGGTGACGGTCTGTTCGGAACGGTCAGCTGTGCTCGGGTTCATCGGTTCCCCGCCGTTGCTCAAGGATGTCGGACACGGTGCCGCCTACCGCCCACGATCGCACCGGACGGCATCCCCGCAGGTCATCGCTCATGTCCAGGGTGTGAACGGCGTGGGACCAAATCTCCTTCGAGCGGGACGCGACGGTCCGCCCGGGCGCGTGCCCGGGCGGACGTGTGCCCGCATCGCACATCGGACGGGGATCAGGCGGTCACGGTCTCCGGCCGGGACGCCTCGCGGGGGGTGCGGGACCCGAGGTCCTCCGTGGCCACCGCGTGGGTCTCGCGGGCGGACAGCGCGGCGATCACCGGCGGCACGCACAGCGCGGCCGTGAAGAGTGCCACCGCCGACCAGTCGTCACCGCCGGGACCCGCGATCTGCGCCGCGAAGGTCACCGCGAAACCGGCCACCGCGAACCCGATCTGGGTGCCGATCGCCATGCCCGACAGCCGTACCCGGGTCGAGAACATCTCGCCGTAGAAGGACGGCCAGACACCGTTCGCCGCGCTGTAGACGACACCGAAGGCGACGATCCCGAGCAGCATGATCAGCGGGTACGAGCCGGTGGAGATCGCCCACAGGTAGCCGAACATCGCGACCGCGCTGCCCACCGCACCGATCAGGTACACCGGCCGCCGGCCGATCCGGTCCGACAGCGTCGCCCACGCCGGGATCGCGCCCAGCGCCACCAGGTTCGCCAGCGCACCCACCCACAGCATCGACGTCTTCGACATCCCGACCGAGTCGCTCGTCGCGTACGCCAGCGCCCACACCGTGAAGATCGTGCTCACCGAGGCGATCAGCGCGCCCCCGACCACCCGCAGCACGTCCGCCCAGTGGTAGCGCACCAGCGTCACCAGCGGCAGCCGTACGACACCCTCGCCCGCCGCCTGCTCGGCGAAGGCCGGGGTCTCCTCAAGCCTGCGCCGGATGAACCAGCCGGCCACGGCCACCGCGACGCTCAGCCAGAACGGCACCCGCCAGCCCCAGGACATCAGCTGGTCCTCGGGCAGCTGGGAGACCGCGATGAAGACCAGGGTGGCGATCAGCTGACCGCCCTGGGTGCCGCCGAGCGTGAAGCTGGTGAAGAAGCCGCGCCGTTTCGGCGGTGCGTGTTCCAGGGTCATGGAACTCGCGCTGGCCTGCTCGCCGGCCGCCGAGATGCCCTGCAGCACCCGGCACAGCACCAGCAGCACCGGAGCGAGGCCGCCGACCTGGGCGCGGGTCGGCAGACAGCCGATCAGGAACGTCGACAGGCCCATCAGCAGCAGCGTGAAGACCATGATCTTCTTGCGGCCGATCCGGTCCCCGAAGTGCCCGAGGAACAGCGCCCCGACCGGGCGGGCCGCGTACGCCACCCCGAACGTGGCCAGCGAGAGCAGAGTCGCGTTGGCCGGGTCCGACTCGTCGAAGAAGACCTTCGGGAAGATCAGCGCGGCGGCGCTGCCGTAGATGAAGAAGTCGTAGTACTCCAGGGCGCTGCCGATCCAGGCGGCCAGGGCGGCCTTCTTCGGCTGGCCACCCGGTGGTACGGCGGTGGCGGCGGGCTGGGCGGGGACGGACACGGCGGTGCTCCTTCGGGGAACTCAAACGTAGGCGGAGTGAGCGGCGGGGGAGAAGGCCGGTTCCCAGGGATGACGGGGTCGGCGGACCAGGGGCCGGTGCTAATTAACCCACTGGGTAGTTAGTCGCGATGGGTACGGATGTTGCGCTCGCGTTTCCCCGGTGTCAAGAGGTCGCGCCGGACACTCCGGTGCGACGGTCAGTCCGCCGCCCGCTCCGCGGTGAGGTAGGCGATCACCATGTCGCCGAGCATCGCCCGGTAGTGCGCGCGCTGCGCGGGGTCCACCAGGTCACGGCCGAAGAGGGCGCGGAAGGTGGCCCGGTTCGCCACCCGGAAGAAGCAGAACGAGCTGATCAGCGCGTGCAGGTCGACGGCGTCCACGTCGGCCGTGAACAGGCCGGACTCCTGTCCGGCGGCCAGGATCCGGCGGATCACCTCAAGGGCCGGCGAGCCGATCCTGCCGAGCTTCTCGGAGGCCGCGATGTGCTCGGCGCCGTGGATGTTCTCGATGCTGACCAGCCGGATGAAGTCCGGGTGCTGCTCGTGGTGGTCGAGGGTCAGCTCGGCGAGCCGGCGGATCGCCGCCACCGGGTCCAGGTGCTCGACGTCCAGCTGCTGCTCGGCCTCGCGGATCACGCCGTACGCGCGCTCCAGGACCGCCGTGAACAGCTGCTCCTTGCCGCCGAAGTAGTAGTAGATCATCCGCTTCGTGGTGCGGGTGCGGGCCGCGATCTCGTCGACGCGGGCCCCGTCGTACCCGGCCCGGGCGAACTCCTGGGTGGCCACGTCGAGGATCTCGGCCTGGGTGCGGGCGGCGTCACGGAGCCGTCCGTTGGTCTGTGCCGGTTCGTCGACGCTGGTCATCGGGTTCCTATCGGGTGCCTTCGCGGGGGTGGCCGGTGCGGAGATTCTAGAAGCCCCTGCCGGAGACGTTCGCGGAGAGGTCTTCCCCCGTCGCGGTGACCGGTGCTATAGCTAACGTACTAGTTCGTACATTAGCTATGCCGCTCTGGAGGGCCACGTGGCCAAGGACTCGTATCTCGTCGGACTGATCGGTTCCGGCATCGGCCCCTCGCTCAGCCCGGCCCTGCACGAGCGCGAGGCCGACCGGCAGGGACTGCGGTACGTGTACCGGCTGATCGACATCGACGTGGTCGGCGTTCCGCCGGAGGCCGTGGGGGAGCTGCTGCGGGCCGCGCGTGATCTCGGCTTCGACGGGCTGAACATCACCCACCCCTGCAAGCAGCTGGTCATCGAGCACCTCGACGCCCTCTCCCCGCAGGCCGAGGCGCTCGGCGCGGTCAACACGGTGGTCTTCGAGGCCGACGGGAGGGCCGTCGGCCACAACACGGACGTGACCGGGTTCGCGGCGTCGTTCGCGCGTGGGCTGCGGGACGCCTCGCTGGAGAGGGTCGTGCAGCTCGGCGCCGGGGGCGCGGGGGCCGCCGTCGCGCACGCGACGCTCACGCTGGGGGCCGAGCGGGTCACCGTCGTGGACGCGCTCGCCGACCGGGCCGTCGATCTCGCGGGCTCGCTGAACCGGCACTTCGGCGCGGGGCGCGCGGTCGCCGCGGGCTTGGACCGGCTGCCGGAACTGCTGGCCGGTGCGGACGGGCTGGTGCATGCGACGCCGACGGGGATGGCCGCGCATCCGGGGCTGCCGGTGCCCGCGGAGCTGCTGCGGGCCGAGTCGTGGGTGGCCGAGGTGGTGTACCGGCCGTTGGAGACGGAGCTGGTGCGGACCGCTCGGGCGCTGGGGTGTGCGGTGCTGGACGGGGGCGGGATGGCCGTGTTCCAGGCGGCGGATGCGTTTCGGTTGTTCACGGGGCGGGAGCCGGACGCCGCTCGGATGCTGGCCGACATCGCGGAGCTGGCAGAGAGCTCGGCGGGTCAGGTTGTGTGACGGGTGCGGGCCGGTGGGGGTTGATCGCGCAGTTCCCCGCGCCCCCAAAAAAACGCAGGGGGTTGCAGTGAACGTGAGGGAAAAGGTCATGCGTACTTCCATTGCCACCGTTTCGCTCAGTGGGTCACTGACCGAAAGGCTCACCGCCGCCTCGCGGGCCGGGTTCGGTGGGGTCGAGGTCTTCGAGAACGATCTGCTCGCCAGTCCGCTTCCGCCCCGTGAGATACGGGCCCGGTGCGTCGATCTGGGGCTCACCGTCGACCTCTATCAGCCCATGCGGGACATCGAAGCCGTCCCCGGCGACGAGTTCGCGCGCAATCTGCGGCGCGCGCGGCACAAGTTCGAGCTGATGCGGGAGCTGGGGGCCGACACCGTGCTCGTCTGTTCCTCCGTGTCGCCGCTCGCGATGGACGACGACGGTCTCGCAGCCGAGCAGCTGTCCCGACTGGCGACGCTCGCACAGGACTTCGGCGTCCGCGTCGCCTACGAGGCGCTCGCCTGGGGGCGGCACGTCAGTACGTACGACCACGCCTGGCGGATCGTCGAGGCGGCAGGGCACCCCGCGCTCGGGACGTGCCTCGACAGCTTCCACATCCTCTCCCGGGGGTCCGATCCCAAGGGCATCGAGGAGATACCCGGGGAGAAGATCTTCTTCCTGCAACTGGCCGACGCCCCGCTGCTCGCCATGGACGTGCTCCAGTGGAGCCGGCACTACCGGTGCTTCCCGGGGCAGGGCGGGTTCGACGTCGCCGGGCTCGTGCGGCACGTGCTGCGCACGGGGTACGAAGGGCCGCTCTCCCTGGAGGTCTTCAACGACGTCTTCCGGCAGGCGGAGGCCGGGCCGACCGCCGTCGACGCGCACCGTTCGCTGCTGGTGCTCCAGGAGGCCCTCGGGGCCGGGGAGCTGCCCGCGCCGGTCGTGCCGACGGGGGTCGCGTTCGCCGAACTGGTCACCCCGGACGCCGAACCGGTCTCGGCGCTGCTCGGTGCGCTCGGCTTCGCCAGGACCGCCCGGCACCGCAGCAAGCCCGTCGACCTGTGGGAGCGGGGCACCGCCCGGATCCTCGTCAACACCGGTCCCGCCGCCCGCCGCGACGGCACCGGGCTCGCCGCGATCGGCCTGGAGTCACCGGACCCGCGGGCCGCCGCCCGCCGCGCCGAGGCCCTGCTCGCCCCCGTGCTGCCCCGCCGCCGCGCCCCCGAGGACGCCCCGCTCGACGCGGTCGCCGCCCCCGACGGCACCGAACTGTTCTTCTGCGCCACCGGCCGGGATCCGGAACTCCCCGACTGGCGGGCCGACTTCACGGACGTACCGCACACCCCGCCGGCCGCCCCCGCGCACATCGACCACCTCGCGCTCACCCAGCCCTGGCACCAGTACGACGAGGCGGCCCTCTTCCACCGCAGCGTCCTCGGCCTGCACGCCCAGGAGAGCGTCGACGTCGCCGATCCCTACGGGCTGCTGCGCTCCCGGGCCGTCACCAACGCCGACGGCAGCGTCCGGATCGCCCTCGGGGTCGGCGCGGCCCCGGCCGACGACACCCTGCACGCCCAGCACATCGCCCTGGCCGTCCCGGACGTCGTCGCCGCGGCCCGTGCCTTCCGGGCGGCCGGCGGCGGCCTGCTGCCCATCCCCGCCAACTACCACGACGACCTCGCCGCCCGGTACGAGTTCGCCGACGGCGAGCTGGAGACGTACCGCGACCTCGGCATCCTCTACGACCGGGAGACGGGCGGGGTCTTCCGGCACTGCTACACGCGGACCGTCGGACGGGTCTTCTTCGAACTGGTCGAGCGGGACCCCGGATACCGCGGATACGGCGCCCAGAACGCCCCGGTGCGCCTCGCGGCCCAGCACACCCGGCGGTGAGACACAGGCGGGGTTCAGGATTCTTACAGCTTCCATGAGCAATACTCACGAACATCCTGAATGTTCCTTGACAACCCGGACGTGACGTTCGCCGGAATCCAGTCGTCCTACAGGCCGTAGCACTCCGGGGCGCTCTGGAAGCCCCGGACACCGGGAGTCCTGGAGGCCGTCCGCGATGCCGAGCCCTGTCAGCGCCGAGCCGCTCGTCCGAGTCGAGGGGCCGCCGCCCCCGCCGGCCCCGGCACGCAGCCGCACCCAGCGCTACGAGCGCCCGATCCTCGCCGGCATCGCCACCGTCGCCGCGCTGCTCTTCTTCTGGGGCATCTGGCACAGCGCGTACCACTCCTTCTACGCGAGCGCGGTCCGCAGCATGACCGACAACCCGGTCGCCTTCCTCTACGGCTCCTTCGACCCGGGCAACTCCATCACCCTGGACAAGCTGCCCGGCTTCCTGTGGCCGCAGGCCCTGTCGGCGCTGGTCCTCGGCTTCCACCCGTGGTCCCTGGTGGTCCCGCAGGCCCTGGAGGGCGTGGCCTCGGTGGTCCTGCTGCACGTGGTCGTACGGCGCTGGGCCGGCGTACCGGCCGGGCTGCTGGCCGCCGCCTTCCTCACCCTCACCCCGGTGACCGTGGGCCTGGGCCGCTCGGTCACCGAGGACGCGCCGTTCGTCCTGCTGTTGCTGCTGGCCGCCGAGGCCACCCAGCGGGCCACCGCCCGCGCCCGGCTGCGCACCCTCGTCCTCGCGGGCGTCTGGGTCGGGGTGGCGTTCCAGTGCAAGATGCTGGAGGCCTGGGCGGTGCTGCCCGCGCTGGCCGTGACCTACCTGGTGGCCGCGCCGACCACCCTGCGCCGCCGGATCCGGGACCTCGCCGTGTCCGGGGCGGTCACACTCGCGGTGTCCCTGTCCTGGATGCTGGTCGCCGGCCTCACCCCGGCCGCCGCCCGCCCCTACCTCGACGGCACCACCGACAACTCGCCGGTCGCCCTCGTCGTCGGCTACAACTTCCTCACCCGCTTCCAGGCGCTGGGCGTCGACGCGGCCGGCACCGGGAGCATCGTCGCCGGCCGGGCCCACGGCAGGGCCTCGGCGGGGATGGGGGAGACCGTCTGGAAGATGTTCAGCCCCGGACTGGCCAGTCAGACGGGCTGGCTGTACCCGCTGGCGGCACTGGGCCTGGCCGCCGGGCTGTACGGCCTGTGGCGCCGCCGCCCGCAGCGCACCGATCCCTTCCTGGCCGGGTATCTGCTGTGGAGCGTCTGGCTGGTGACGTTCTTCCTGGTCTTCAGCTTCGGCAGCGTGACCGGACACACCTACTACATGGGTGTGGTCGCGGTCGGCCTGTCCGCCCTGGCCGCGACGGCCGTGACCCGGGTGCGGCGCCGGGGCGTGCTGTGCGCGGTCCTCGCCGTCAACGTCGGCTGGTGCGCGGCCCTCACCCTGTACTACCCGGGCTTCTTCACCTGGTCGGTCGGGGTCGCCGCGGTGCTTGACCTGCCGGCGCTGGTCCTCTTCGCCGTCGGCGGGTCACGTCCGCGCAGGACCGCCCTGGCCGTCGCCCTCGCCGCGGTCCTGGTCGTCCCCACCGTCTGGTCCGCGTCCGCGACCTCCCTGCGCTACAACCAGCCCGGCGGGTTCGGCCGGATCGGCCCCGGCAGCATCGCCACCCGCAACGGCGCCTCCGCCCTGACCCGGGACCAGCAGCGGGTCCTCGCCTACCTCACCGCCCACCGGGACGGCGCCCGCTACCTGGCCGCCGTGCCCCGCTGGCAGATGGCGGCGCCGTACATCCTCTCGGACAACGCCGCCATCCTCCCGCTCGGCGGCTTCACCGCCCATGTGCCGTACCCCGCGCCCGGCACCTTCCACCACCTGGTCGACACCGGCCGGCTCCGCTACGTCCTGCTCTCCGCGGCCGACCTCACCCACCGCGCCCGGGGCGCGAAGACCCCGGGCCGGGCCCTGGTCCGCTGGGCCATCGGCCACTGCGCACCCGTGCACGTCTCGCGATACACGCTGTACCGCTGCGGACCGGGCCACGGCGGGTGACCGCGCCGAAGGATCAGCCGGTCTCCGTGAACACGAAGGAGAACTCGGCCGGTCCGGCGTGCAGTTGGTACTGCGGCAGGACGCCCGGCCCGCAGGACTGCGAGCCGATGCCGTGCTGGCCGTGGTCCAGGGTGACCCAGACGGTGTCACCAGGCGTCAGATCGGTGCGGTGAGCGGCGGCGTCCAGCTGCTCGGTGGTCCAGCGGCGGGCCGTGAACCAGAACTCCGGGTCGCCCTCGATCCGCAGCCCGCCGAGCTCCGCCCAGCGGACGTCCGCGCGGGCGCCGTTCTCCTGCGGACGGAGGTACGGCGTCTGCAGGCCGTCCACCGTCGACTCCCAACGGCCCACCACGGAAGCCGACCTGGTGTCCGGGTACGCCTCGCCAGGTCCGCCGCCGAACCACCGCACGCGGTCGGCCGCCGTCAGCCCGAGGCGGATACCGAGCCGGGGCAGCGGCACCGTCCAGTCCCCGTCCGGGGTCACGGACACGGTGAGCCGGAGGCGGCTGCCGTCCGTGGTCCACCGGTAGACCGTCCCCAGCCCGAACTCCCAGGCGGCCGGCGCCACCCGGGTCCGCACGGTCAGCGCGTCACCGGTCTGCTCCACCGCGTCCAGGCGGTGCCGCATCCGGTGCAGACCGAACTTCCGCCACAGCGCGCCGTAGCGGATGTCGCTCTGCCAGGCGGCACCGTCGTCGTTGTCGGTCGTCGCCCGCCACACGTCCAGCCGCAGTCCGGTCAACGCCACCGAGCCGATGCTCCTCAGCGCGCCGCTGCGCGCGTCGAAGACGGCCGGGCCGAGGGCGATCGACCCGTCGCCGGACACCACCGGCACGGTGGCGGCGGCGAAGGCCGGCAACTGCCGCCCCGAGACGGGGAACTGGCCCCAGGCCACCACGTGACCGCGCGGTCCCCAGCCCGCGTCGGCTCCCAGAACCGCGCGCACCGTCCACTGCGTCTCGCCGCTGCCGGCCGCGACCGGCGGTTCCGGCAGCTTCACCTCCGCCGACTCGCCGGCCGCCAGAGCCGGTACGGCCAGCGGGCCCGACTCGACGGTCTCGCCGCCGACCTGGTACGACCACTCGAAGTCCAGCGGCGACAGATCGGCGAAGTCGTACCTGTTGGTGACGCGCACCGTCCCGTCGGCGCCGTCGCCGTCGATCCGGACGGGCTCGATCACCTTCTTGTACTCCACCAGCCCGGGGGAGGGCTCCCGGTCGGGGAAGACCAGCCCGTCGCAGACGAAGTTCCCGTCGTGCAGCTCCTCACCGAAGTCGCCGCCGTACGCGTACCCGTACCGCTCGTCCTTGATGCCGTGGTCGATCCACTCCCAGATGAAGCCGCCCTGAAGCCGGTCGTACGACTCGAAGATCTCCTGGTAGTCGGCGAGGCCACCGGGGCCGTTGCCCATCGCGTGCCCGTACTCGCAGAGGATGAAGGGCAGTCGACGGCGCTTGTGGGTGCCCCCGTCCAGCTCGCGGCCGATCCGCTCGACCTCGGCGTGGCCGGCGTACATCCGGGAGTACACGTCCGTGTCACGGCAGTCGATGTCACCCTCGTAGTGCACGAGCCGCGACGTGTCCCGGCCGTGGATCCACTCGGCCATCGCGGTCAGGCCGCGCCCGGTGCCGGCCTCGTTGCCCAGGGACCAGATCACCACCGACGGGTGGTTCTTGTCGCGTTCGACCATCCGGGCGGCCCGGTCGAGCAGCGCCGGGGTCCAGCGGTCGTCGTCGACGGGGTTGTCCCGCCAGGCCTGCTCGGTGAAGCCGTGGGTCTCCAGGTCGCACTCGTCGATCACCCACAGGCCGTACTCGTCGCACAGGTCGAGGAAGGCCGGGTGCGGTGGGTAGTGCGAGGTGCGGACCGCGTTGATGTTGTGCCGCTTCATCAGCAGCACGTCCGCGAGCATGGTCTCCCGGTCGAGGGCCCGGCCCTTCTCGGGGTGCCACTCGTGCCGGTTGACGCCCTTGAGCAGGACCGCCTTCCCGTTGACCTTGATCAGGCCGTCGTCCAGGGCGACGGTCCGGAACCCGATCCGCAACGGCACCCGCTCGCCCCCGGTGGCCAGCACCCCGTCGTACAGCCGCGGGGTCTCCGCCGTCCACGCCTCCACCGGGACGGTGACCGGCTCGCCGGTGGCGACGTCGATCCCCAGCTCCGGCACGGTGACCCGGCCGGCCACGTCGGAGTCGACGCGCAGCGTGCCCGTACCGCCGACGTGGTCGTAGGAGGCGTGCACGAAGAAGTCGAGGGCGCTGCCGGCCGGGCGGTGCAGCAGGGTGACGTCCCGGAAGATGCCGGGCAGCCACCACTGGTCCTGGTCCTCCAGGTAGGAGCCGGCCGACCACTGGTGGACGCGGACGGCCAGCACGTTCCCGGCCGGCTTCAGCAACTGCCCGACCGCGAACTCGTGCGGCAGCCGGGAGCCCTTGAACTCGCCGATGTCCGTGCCGTTCAGCCACACCCGGGCGCAGGACTCGACCCCGTCGAAGCGCAGCACCGCCCCGCCGCCCGCCAGGTCCCAGCCCTCGGGCAGGTCGAAGAACCGCAGGTGGTCACCGGTGGGGTTCTCGGTCGGGACCCTGGGCGGGTCGACCGGGAACGGGTAGAGGTGGTTCGTGTAGATCGGCGCGCCATGCCCCTGGAGCACCCAGTGCCCCGGGACCGAGACCTCCGCCCAGCTTCCGGCGTCGTACCCCGGCTCGGCGAACGCGTCGTCCTCGGCGTCGGCCGTGGGCGACAGCCGGAAGCGCCAACTGCCGTTCAGGGAGAGGGACTCGGCGTCCGAGACGGGGTACCAGGCGCGGGGCGGCAGGGCCCCGGAGCCCGGTGAGACGTCCTCTACGTAGTCGACAGCCGTGGCAGAGCGGAAAGACATCGGTCTCCAGGTCGTGAGAGTGCGGCTCAGCCCTTGATGCCGGTCTGCGCGATCCCCTGGACCAGCCAGCGCTGGAGGAAGAGGAACACGAACACCAGGGGCAGGATGGAGATGGCGGTGGCCATGAAGATCAGGTGGAAGTTGACGGTCTGGTTGGTCATGAAGGAGGAGAGCGCGATCTGCACGGTCCAGGAGCTCGGGTCCTGGCCGATGACGAGCGGCCACAGGAAGGAGTTCCAGGCGCTGATGAACGTGATCGTGGCGATCGCCGCGAAGAAGTTCAGCGAGTTGGGCACGACGATCCGCCAGTACGCGCCCCAGTAGCCGAGCCCGTCCACGCGTGCCGCCTCCTCCAGTTCCTTCGGGAATCCGAGGAAGTACTGCCGGAAAAGGAAGCAGGTGAAACCACTGAACAGGCCGGGGATGATGAGTCCGCGGTAGGTGTCCACCCAGCCGAGGGACGAGACCAGCACGAAGCTGGGCACGAAGGTGACGGCGGTGGGGACCATCAGGGTCGCCAGGACCGCGTAGAAGACCTTGTTGGCGTGCCGGTACGGGATGCGGGCCAGGCCGTAGCCGGCCAGGGAGCACACCAGGAGCGTGCCGCTCGTGGTCAGGACGGCGACGACCAGCGAGTTCACCATGGACGTGCCGAAGTCGACCGTGGGGTCGCTGAACAGCTCGCTGATGTTGCCCCACTGGAAGGAGGGCAGCACCTTCCAGTTCTCGCCGGTGATCTCCAGGTCCGTGGAGAGGGCGTTGCGGACGATCAGGTAGAAGGGGATCAGGAAGAGCAGGGCGGCGATGCCGACGGCGACGTACAGCCCCGTGTTGCCGAGGACGCCCCCGCCCTTCCTGCGTCGCTTGCCGACCTGGGGCGTGGTGGTGGTCACTTGGACTCCTCCCCCCTTCCGAATCCCATGAACTTGCCCTGGACCAGGGTGACCAGGCAGATGAGCAGCGACAGGATGACGGCGCCTGCGCTGCCGGCGCCGTAGTCCTGGCTGGTGCCGAGGGCCGTCTTGTAGAGCTCCATGAGCGGTGTCTGCGCCCAGGTCGCCTTCTGCCCCACGATGTTGAAGAACTCGTCGAAGGCCTGGTACGCGGCGATGAGCAGGAGCAGGATCACCGCGGTCGACGTGGCGCGCAGCTGGGGCAGCGTGATGTACCGGAAGGTCTGCCAGCCCCGCTTGGCGCCGTCGATGGCGGCGGCCTCGTACAGCTCGCCGGGGATGTTCTGGAGCGCCGCCAGGAACAGGATCATGTAGAAGCCCGACTGGATCCACAGCCGCAGGGTCACGATGACCAGCCAGTACCAGGGCGGGGTGGGGTCGGACATCCAGGCGACGGTGTCGGCGCCGAACCAGCCGATGACCGTGTTCGCGAGTCCGAAGCGGACACCGCTGAAGATGGACATCTTCCAGATCAGGGCCGCCGCCACGTAGGAGACGGCGGTCGGCAGGAAGAACACCGACCGGAAGAACGCCCGCATGAACCGCAGCTGGTTCACGAGCAGTGCGAGCCCGAGCGACAGCGCCCAGGTGGTCGGCACGATGAACGCGGCGAACACGGTGAACGTCACCAGCGAGTCGGGGAACTCGCTGTTGGTCAGGATCTGCTTGTAGTTGTCGAAGCCGACGAAATGGCTCGGCGTGACGGTGTAGCGGGCGTCGAAGAAGCTGAGCCAGACGCTCCAGCCGATCGGCACGAAGACGAAGATCGCCAGGCCGATGAGGAAGGGCCCGGTGAAGAGCCAGAAGTTCACGGTCGGGTTGCCCCGCAGGCCCCGCCGCGGCCGGGCCTGGGAGGCCTTGGCCGGGGCGGGCTGGGCGACCCCGCGTGTGGTGGTGGTCGACATGTCGTGGTCTTCCCGGGGGCCTATCCGAACAGCTTCTTGAGCTCGACGTCGACCTTCTTGTCGCAGGTGTCGAGCGCCGCCTCGGGGTTGCCGTTCTTACGGACGGAGGAGGCGATCACCTCGGCGAACGCGGTCTGCATGGTCTGGTCGTAGGCGATGTTGTCGAAGTGGCCGTAGTCGGTGAAGAGCTTCACGCCCTCGGCGGCCAGGCCGGACTTGAGCTTGGTCGCCCCGCTGGCGATCGACGTGCGCGGCGGGATGTGGAAGCCGTACGAGGTGGCCCAGTCCTCCTGGTACTGCTTCTGGTCGATCCACAGCCACTTGACGTATTCCTTGGCCGCGTCGACGTTGCTGCCCTTGGCGTTGACGAAGATCGACCAGCCGCCGTTGTAGACGGACGGCTTGCCCGCGCTGCCGATCTTCGGGAACGGGAAGATGCCGAGGTCGTCGCCGAGCGCCTTCTGCATGGCCGGCATGGACCACATGCCGCCCCACTGGATGGCACACAGGCCCTGGTTGAGCGAGGACGGGTCCCAGAAGTCGGTCGGGGCGTCGAGCAGCACGTTGCCGCTGGTGAACAGCTTCCGGAGCGTCTTGAGACCCTCGACGACGCCGTCCGTGTGGTAGGCGATCTGGTTCTTGTCGTCGATGGTGTCGGCGCCGGCGGACCAGATGATGGGGTTCTGGATGGCGCTGAAGTCGTTGCCGAGGAAGGCGCCCTTGACCTTGCTGGTGGTCAGCTTGGCGGCGGCCTCGACCAGTTCGTCGAGGGTGGTGGGCACCTCGACCTTGGCCTTCTCCAGCATCGACTTGCGGTAGTAGAAGAACTGCGGGTCGTCGATCATCCGGATCCCGTAGATCTTCCCGTCGACCGTGTGGGACTTGATGTCGTTCGGGTTGAAGTCGTCCTTGACCGGGTCGATGATGTCGCTCAGGTCCGCCACCTGGCCGCTCTTGACGAGCTGGAGCTGCGGGTGGAACTCGAAGACGTCGGGCGCCTTCTTGGTGAGCAGGGCGGCGAAGAGCGCGGACTCGAAGTTGTTGCCGGTGATCCAGTTGGTGCTCACGTCGGCCTTCTTGTACGCCGCCGCGTAGCGCTTGAGGGCCTGCTCCGTGCCCGCCTCGCCGTAGGCGTGGAAGTACTGGGTGAGCTGCGTGCCCGACCCGCTGCCCCCGCCTCTGCCGTTGTTGCTGCCGCACGCGGCCAGCGTGCCGGCGGCGGCCATGCCCGCTGCCGCCCGGAAGAGCGACCGGCGAGACCAGTTGTTGTTGCTGAGTGCCGACATGGTGACGTCCTTGTCTGTCGAGTGCGGCTGTGGCGCTGCGGCTGTGGAAGGCCCTGAAAACCTCGCGAGCCGACTGGCTGAAAATGCGTCGCGGAGCGGGACGTTAACCTTCGGCTAATGCTTCGGCAAGAGGTTGGACGAAGTCTGCGCGAAACGTTGTACCCGGTTCGGGATGACGAACAGGTGGGAAAGCAGAGCAAGTTGAGGGCCGCCGGGTCAGGGGGTGGCCGGCGGCCCTCGGATGGGGTGGAGCCGGGCGGCTACTGCCTGGTCCAGGCCTCGTTGGCGCCGCCGTTGCAGCTGTAGAGGATCACTTTGCTGCCGTCGGCGGTGGCCTGCCCGCTGACGTCGAGGCACTTGCCGGACGCCTCGCCGAGGATCTGCCCGTTGGCGTTGAGCAGCCAGCGCTGGCTCGCGTCACCGGTCGGGTCCGCGGTGGCCGTCAGGCCGGAACCGGACGCCGTCAGATAGCCGTTCGGGCCCTTCAGGGTGCCGTCGGCGCTGTACGACCAGGACTGGTCCGCGGCACCCGTGCAGGTGGCGATCGCGGCCCCGGAGGCGTCCGCCGTCAGGCACTTGCCGGACTGCCGGCCGGCCAGCGCACCGGTGACGGCCGAAGTGCCGTGGCCCTTCCGGTCGAAGACGTACGTCGTGATCGAGCGGGCGGCGAGGGTGGCGGACACCGTCCCCGCGGTCACCGACGGTTTCGGCACGTCGGCCCAGTCCTCGGTGGCCGAGGTGCGCACCGCCTGCCTGGCCTTCACCGGTGTCGCGCTGTTGAAGTGCAGACTCAGCGGGGTGTCCGTGGTGTTGTGGTTGTTGACCACGACCACCCACCGGCCGCCGCTGTCGTACGCCGACACCTCGACCCCGTCCGGCGCCCCGGTCACGTTGTGCGCGACCGAGCCGGGCCTGACGAACTTGCTGTACTGGCCGAGCGCGTAGTACCGCTTGGTGAAGTACAGCGTCTGATTGCCGTTGGCCGCGTAGTCGGGGTCGTAGTAGACCAGGCCGTCGTTCCAGCCGACGTCGTTCTTCGCGTACGGGTCGGTGCCGTAGCCGCTGGCCAGCGCCACCCACCACTGGAAGGCCGAGTCGTGGGCGCTCGCGAAGTCCTTGTAGATGATCCGGGACATCAGCAGGGCGTTGTCGATGGACGGGTCGTACTCCTGGTTCCAGCCCGTCGAGCCCTTGCCGAAGCAGCAGATCTCCGAGGCCCAGGACTTCGTGCCGACCGACCTCGACGTCTCGTAGACGTTCCCCAGCTGGCCGTCGTTCGGGTTGTTGTACGTGTGGTGGGCCAGCGCGGACACGTACTGCGCGGTCCCGGGCTGTGAGATCCACTGCGGGAGCTCGGAGACGAACTGGGTGGTCTGGCTGGACTCGTCCGCGATGATCGACGTCTTCTGGTGCCTGGCCTGCTGCTCGGCGCCCAACGCACGCACGATGTCGTCGCGTTGGTCGACGGTGACCTGCATGCCCTCCTGGCCGCACGAACCGAAGTCGTTGTCCGGTTCGTTGAAGGGGCTGATGTAGTCCAGTTTCACGCCCTGGCGGGCGAAGTGGTCGGTGACGTCGGCGACGTACTTCGCGTAGTCGGTCTCGTTCTCCGTCTTCAACCGGCCGCCGCAGCTCTGCCCGTTGGTGGTCCATCGGGCGGGCGCGCTGTTGACGAAGCCGATCAGGTCCTGGACGCCGTACTTCGCCGCGTACGTCAGGAACGTCCGGCCGCCCTTGTCCCTGCTCCAGTCGTACGAGCCGTCGGCGGCCAGGAAGTCCTCGGCGACCCGGGCCGGGGTGGTGACCGCGGCCCCGCCACCGCCGATGTTGTAGCGGTACGAGCTGAGGTCCAGGCCCTGCTTGGAGAAGAGCAGTTTCGCCACCCGGGCCTGCACCTTGGGGGAGAAGTGCTGGAGGTCGTTGACCCACCAGGCGCCCGAGGCCCCGATGTCGTCGATGGTCTGGGCGGCGTGCGGGGAGACCTCGGCGGCCGGTGCCGTGGCGGTGGCGGCCGAGGTGGGCGGGGCGGACATCAGCGGTCCGGCGACGGCCAGCGCGGCTGCGGCCGTCAGGAGGACCGATCTCCTGCGAGGGGGGTGTGACACGTGCATCCCTTCCGTCGTCATGAAGGTGGTGCGGTACGGCTCCGTGCGGAGCCGGCGGTGCGTCTCGGGGTCCGCTGTCCCACCGACTGCAGGGCGCCCTCCAGCGCGAACGTGGCGGCGCCCAGGCAGACCGGGTCGGTGGGGACGGGGGAGAGGACGATCTCGGTGGCGGCGAACGGCCGCCGCAGCGCGTGCCGCCGGACGGCCTCGCGCACCTCGTCGAGCAGCGGTGCGCCCAGCCTCCTGGCGACCCAGCTGCTGAGCACGACCACTTCGGGGTTGTACAGGTTCACCAGGTCCGCGATGCCCGCGCCGAGATAGCGGGCGGTGCCGCGGACCACCTCGACTGCCAGCGGGTCCCCCGCGGCCACCCCGTCGGCCAGCGCGTCGATCGTGGCCGTCTGGTCCTCGGGGTGCAACAGCGGGGAGCGGGGGCTGAGTTCGCGCAGGTTGAGCATGATCCCGGGGGCGCCGACGTACGTCTCCACGCAGCCGTGGTTGCCGCAGTGGCAGAGCCGGCCGTCGAGCACGAGTGTCGTGTGCCCCCATTCGCCGGCGCTGTTGCTGACCCCGCGGTACAGCCCGCCGCCCAGGACCAGCCCGGCGCCGACCCCGGTGCCGAGGTTCACCACCACGGCGTCCTCGCGCCCGCGCACGGCCCCGAACCACAGCTCGGCCACCGCGCTCGCTCGCAGCGGGTTGTCGAGATACAGCGGATAGGCGATGTGGTCGGCGAGCAGGTCGAGCAACGGCACGTCGTGCCAGTCCCAGTTGGGCGCGTACTCGGCGATCCCGGTGGCCCGGTCCACCTGGCCCGGCACGCTCACCCCGACGCCCAGTACCCGGGCGCCCTCCACGCCGGCCTGGGCGACCACCGAGCCGACGGCCGTGGCCACCTGGCCGACCGCCTGCTCGGGCCGGCTCTCCCCGGGGCGCATGTCCTCCACCGCCCGGACCAGCACGTTCAGCCCCAGGTCGAACAGCTCCACCCGGACGTACGTCTCCGCCATGTCGACACCGATCAGCGCGCCGCCCGCCGGGTCGACGGCGACGAGCCCCCGGGGACGGCCGCCCGCCGAGTCCTCGAAGCCGACCTCCGTGATCATCCGGAGGTCGAGCAGCTCCCCGACGAGGGTGGCGACCGTGGCGACGCTCAGTCCGGTCGCGGCGGCCAGCGTCTGCCGGGAGGTGGGGGACCGGGCGATGATCTGGCGCAGCACCTCGTAGCGGTTGGCGGTGCGGATGTCACGCGATGTGCGCTTCACGCGGCTGCCCCTCCCATCCCATCCCGTCCCGGCCGGGCCGGGGCGTACGACGGCACCGGCGCGGCGTCAGGCTATGGGCTTCACAGGACTTTCGACAAGGGGTTAGGAAATGGGCCGTAGAAACAGTCCCGGCGGCCGCCCGGGGGCCACCCGTCGAGCCACCGGGGGCCAACACGGCAGAACGGCCCGCCAGTTGTCACTGGCGGGCCGTCGCGGCAGGCGTTACGGCAGTTCGTTCCACTCGGCGATCACGGGCCACCCGTGCTCGGTGGAGAGCCGGCTGACCGTCCCGGTCGCCAGCTGGAACAGCCGGCCCTCGGCGGGCGGCAGCCCCAGGCGGCGGGCGGTCAGCACGCGCAGGAAGTGGGCGTGGGCCACCAGGATCACGTCACCCGTGCCGGTGGTGAGCGCCGTCTCGACCTTCCTGAGCACCCGGTCGGCGCGTGCGCCGATCTGCTCCGGCGACTCGCCCGGGTGTCCCTCCGGGCCGGGCGGGACGCCGTCGGTCCACAGGTACCAGTCGGGGCGGCTGCGGTGGATCTCCGCCGTGGTGACGCCCTCGTAGCCGCCGTAGTCCCATTCGTGCAGGTCGGGGTCTGGTGCGACCCCGGTCAGACCGGCCAGTTCGGCCGTGCGTATCGCACGGTCCAGCGGGCTGGCCAGCGCCAGTGCGTAGGTCCGGCCGGTGAGCAGCGGGGCGAGGGACTTGGCCTGTTCCTCGCCGTGCTGGGTGAGGGGCAGGTCGGTCCAGCTGGTGTGCTGGCCCGACACGCTCCACTCCGTCTCACCGTGGCGGACCAGGAGGAGGTCCCCCACGGCACACCTACTTCGACTCGACGGCGTGGCCGCCGAACTGGTTGCGCAGCGCCGCGATCATCTTCATCTGCGGGGAGTCGTCCTGGCGGGACGCGAACCGGGCGAACAGGGACGCCGTGATCGCCGGCAGCGGCACCGCGTTGTCGATGGCCGCCTCGACGGTCCAGCGGCCCTCGCCGGAGTCCTGCGCGAAGCCCTTCAGCTTGTCCAGGTGCTCGTCGTCGTCCAGCGCGTTGACCGCGAGGTCGAGCAGCCAGGAGCGGATGACGGTGCCGTCCTGCCAGGAGCGGAAGACCTCGCGGACGTTGTCCACGGACTTGACCTTCTCCAGGAGCTCCCAGCCCTCGGCGTACGCCTGCATCATGGCGTACTCGATGCCGTTGTGGACCATCTTGGAGAAGTGCCCGGCGCCCACCTTGCCGGCGTGGACGTAGCCGTAGGGGCCCTCCGGCTTGAGCGCCTCGAAGATCGGGTGGAGCCGCTCGACGTGCTGCTTGTCGCCGCCGACCATCAGGGCGTAGCCGTTCTGGAGGCCCCACACACCGCCGGAGACACCGGCGTCGACGAAGCCGATGCCCTTGATGGCGAGTTCGGCGGCGTGCTTCTCGTCGTCCGTCCAGCGGGAGTTGCCGCCGTCGACCACCGTGTCGCCCTCGGACAGCAGGTCCTTGAGCTCGTCGACGACGGACTGGGTGGCGTGGCCCGCCGGGACCATCACCCACACCACGCGCGGCGCGTCGAGCTTCTCGACCAGCTCTTCCAGGTTCTTGACGTCGGAGACGTCGGGGTTGCGGTCGTATCCGATGACGGTGTGGCCGGCGCGGCGGATCCGCTCGCGCATGTTGCCGCCCATCTTGCCGAGGCCGATCAGTCCGAGCTGCATGTCACTTCACTTCCTTGAGCGTGCGGTACGTCGAGACGAGGGCGGTGGTGGACGGGTCGAGGCCGGGCACGTCGGTGCCCTCGGTCAGGGCGGGCTCGATGCGCTTGGCGAGCACCTTGCCCAGCTCCACGCCCCACTGGTCGAAGGAGTCGATGTTCCAGATCGCGCCCTGGGTGAAGACCTTGTGCTCGTAGAGGGCGACGAGCTGGCCGAGGACCGACGGGGTCAGCTCGCGGGCCAGGATCGTGGTGGTGGGGTGGTTGCCCTTGAAGGTGCGGTGGGCCACCTGCTCCTCGGCGACGCCCTCCGCGCGGACCTCCTCGGCGGTCTTGCCGAAGGCCAGCGCCTGGGTCTGGGCGAAGAAGTTCGCCATCAGCAGGTCGTGCTGGGCCTTGAGTTCACCGCTCAGCTCGGCGACCGGCTCGGCGAAGCCGATGAAGTCCGCCGGGATCAGCTTGGTGCCCTGGTGGATCAACTGGTAGTAGGCGTGCTGGCCGTTGGTGCCCGGCGTGCCCCACACCACCGGACCGGTCTGCCACTGCACCGGCCGGCCCTCCCGGTCCACCGACTTGCCGTTGGACTCCATGTCCAGCTGCTGGAGGTAGGCGGTGAACTTGGACAGGTAGTGGCTGTACGGCAGCACCGCGTGCGACTGGGCGTCGAAGAAGTTGCCGTACCAGATGCCCAGCAGGCCCAGCAGCAGCGGGGCGTTGGCCTCGGCGGGGGCGGTGCGGAAGTGTTCGTCGACCAGGTGGAAGCCGTCGAGCATCTCGCGGAAGCGGTCCGGGCCGATGGCGATCATCAGGGAGAGGCCGATGGCGGAGTCGTAGGAGTAACGGCCGCCGACCCAGTCCCAGAACTCGAACATGTTGTCCGGGTCGATGCCGAACTCCGTCACCTTGCCGGCGTTCGTGGAGAGGGCCACGAAATGCTTGGCCACCGCCTTCTCGTCGCCACCCAGTCCGTCGAGCAGCCAGGTGCGGGCCGAGGTCGCGTTGGTGATCGTCTCGATCGTGGTGAACGTCTTCGACGCGACGATGAACAGCGTCTCCGCCGGGTCCAGGCCGCGGGTCGCCTCGTGCAGGTCGGCGCCGTCCACGTTGGAGACGAACCGGAAGGTCAACTCCCGTGCGGTGAACGCCCGCAGGGCCTCGTAGGCCATCGCGGGACCCAGGTCCGAGCCGCCGATGCCGATGTTGACGACGTTCCGGATCCGCCTGCCGGTGTGGCCGGTCCACTCGCCCGAGCGGACCCGCTCGGCGAAGGCGCCCATCTTGTCGAGCACGGCGTGCACCGCCGGGACGACGTTCACCCCGTCGACCTCGACCACCGCGTCGCGCGGGGCGCGCAGCGCGGTGTGCAGCACCGCGCGGTTCTCGGTGACGTTGATCTTCTCGCCGCGGAACATGGCGTCCCGCAGCCCGGACACGCCGGTGGCGGCGGCCAGTTCCTGGAGCAGGGCGAGGGTCTCGTCCGTGATCAGGTGCTTGCTGTAGTCGATGTGCAGGTCGCCGACCCGTACGACGTACCGCTCGGCGCGCGCCGGGTCGGCCGCGAACAGCTCACGCAGGACGGGCTGTCCTTCGGCCCGGTGGTCCTCCAGGGCGGCCCACTCGGGCCGCCGGGTGAGCTCGGGGGTGTCAGGCATGGGAAGCGGTCTCCTTGGTGGCCTCGCCCCGCAGGGCGACGGCGTACATCTCGTCGGCGTCGAGGCGGCGCAGTTCCTCGGCGATGAGTTCGGAGGTGGGGCGGACCTTCAGGGCGAGGGTGCGCGGCGGCTGGCCCGGCAGGGTCAGGCTCGCCAGGGGGCCCTCGGGGCGGTCGATGCGGATCTCGCCGTTGGCGGTGCCGAGCCGTACGGCCGTGACCACCGGGCCGGGCGAGACCACGCGGTCCACCTTGACCTTCAGGCGCGCCTCCAGCCAGCGGGCGAGGAGTTCGGCGCTCGGGTTGTCCGCCTCGGCCTCGACGGCCGCCGAGGTCACGTCGACCCGGGCCTGGTCGAGGGCGGCGGCCAGCATGGACCGCCACAGGGTCAGCCGGGTCCAGGCGAGGTCGGTGTCGCCGGGCGCGTAGTTGCGGGCGCGGGTCTCCAGGACCTGCATCGGCCGGTCGACCGCGTACAGATCGGTGATCCGGCGCTGGGCGAGCGCGCCCAGCGGGTCCTTCGAGGGGGTCTCGGGGGCCTCCACCGGCCACCACACGACCACCGGGGCGTCCGGCAGCAGCAGCGGCAGCACCACCGAGTCGGCGTGGTCGGAGACGTCGCCGTACGTGCGCAGCACGACCGTCTCGCCGGTGCCGGCCTCGGAGCCGACCCGGACCTCCGCGTCGAGGCGGGAGGTGGTGCGGTCGCGCAGGGTGCGGGCGTGCCGCTTGATGACGACCAGGGTGCGCGAGGGGTGCTCGTGCGAGGCCTCCTCGGCCGCCTTGATCGAGTCGTAGGCGTTCTCCTCGTCCGTGACGATCACCATCGTCAGGACCATGCCCACGGCGGGCGTGCCGATGGCGCGGCGCCCCTGCACCAGCGCCTTGTTGATCTTGCTTGCCGTGGTGTCGGTCAGGTCGATCTTCATGGCCTGCGCCAGCTCCGTCCGTCTCGTGCGAGCATCTCGTCGGCTTCCTGCGGTCCCCAGCTGCCGGACTCGTACTGTGCGGGCTTACCATGCTTTGCCCAGTACGTCTCGATCGGGTCGAGGATCTTCCAGGACTCTTCCACTTCCTGGTGACGAGGGAACAAATTGGCGTCGCCGAGCAGCACGTCCAGGATGAGCCGCTCGTACGCCTCCGGGCTGGACTCCGTGAACGACTCGCCGTACGCGAAGTCCATCGTCACGTCCCGGATCTCCATCGAGGTGCCCGGCACCTTGGAGCCGAACCGGACCGTCATGCCCTCGTCGGGCTGGACGCGGATGACGATCGCGTTCGCGCCGAGCTCCTCGGTGGCCGTGGAGTCGAAGGGGGAGTGCGGGGCCCGCTTGAACACGACCGCGATCTCGGTGACCCGGCGGCCGAGCCGCTTGCCGGTGCGCAGGTAGAAGGGGACGCCCGCCCAGCGGCGGTTGTCGATGCCGAGCTTGACGGCCGCGAAGGTGTCGGTCTTCGACTTGGGGTCGATACCGTCCTCCTGGAGGTAGCCGATCACCTTCTCGCCGCCCTGCCAGCCCTCGGCGTACTGCCCGCGCACGGTGTGCCGGCCCAGGTCCTCCGGCAGCCGCACCGACTTGAGGACCTTCAGCTTCTCGGTGAGCAGCGCGTCCGCGTCGAACGCGATCGGCTCCTCCATCGCGGTGAGGGCCATCAGCTGGAGCAGGTGGTTCTGGATGACGTCACGGGCCGAGCCGATACCGTCGTAGTACCCCGCACGGCCGCCGATGCCGATGTCCTCGGCCATGGTGATCTGCACGTGGTCGACGTACGACCGGTTCCAGATCGGCTCGTACATCTGGTTGGCGAAGCGCAGCGCCAGGATGTTCTGGACGGTCTCCTTGCCCAGGTAGTGGTCGATGCGGAACACCTGGTCCGGGTCGAACACGTCGTGCACGACCGCGTTCAGGTCCTGCGCCGACTTGAGGTCGTGGCCGAACGGCTTCTCGATGACCGCCCGCCGCCAGGCCCCGGGCGGCGGGGTGGCCAGGCCGACCTTCTTCAGCTGCCGTACGACCTTCGGGAAGAACTTCGGCGGCACGGAGAGGTAGAACGCGAAGTTGCCGCCGGTGCCCCGGGAGCCGTCCAGCTCGTCGACGGCCGCCTTCAGCTGCTTGAACGCGGTGTCGTCGTCGAAGTCGCCGGGGATGAACCGCATGCCCTCGGCGAGCTGCTGCCAGACCTCCTCCTGGAACGGGGTCCGGGCGTGCTCGCGCACCGCGTCGTGGACGACCTGCGCGAAGTCCTGGTCCTCCCAGTCCCGGCGGGCGAAGCCGACGAGCGAGAAGCCCGGCGGCAGCAGGCCGCGGTTGGCCAGGTCGTAGATCGCCGGCATCAGCTTCTTGCGGGACAGGTCACCGGTCACGCCGAAGATGACCAGGCCCGACGGGCCCGCGACCCTCGGCAGCCGCCGGTCGCGCGCGTCGCGCAACGGGTTGTCCCAGTCGGCGGCGGGCACCACAGGTGCCCGCACCTCCTTGGCGGTCTCGCTCATCACACCTCAACTCCCTTGCTGTCCAGGGACTTCGCGACGGCGTCCAGCAGGTCCTGCCAGGCCACCTCGAACTTGGCGACGCCCTCGTCCTCCAGCTTGCCCACGACCTCGTCGTAGGAGATCCCGAGCTGCTCGACGGCCGCCAGGTCGGCGCGGGCCTGCGCGTAGCCGCCGGTCACCGTGTCGCCGTGGATGTCACCGTGGTCGGCGGTCGCGTTCAGCGTCGCCTCCGGCATGGTGTTGACGGTGCCGGGGGCCACCAGCTCGTCGACGTAGAGGGTGTCCTTGTACGCCGGGTCCTTCACGCCGGTGGAGGCCCACAGCGGGCGCTGCCTGTTGGCCTTCGCGGCGGCCAGCGCGGCCCAGCGGTCGCCGGTGAAGACCTCCTCGTACGCCTCGTAGGCCAGCCGGGCGTTCGCGAGCGCGGCCCGGCCCTTGAGCGCGAGCGCCTCGTCCGTCCCGATGACGGTCAGCCGCTGGTCGATCTCGCTGTCGACGCGGGAGACGAAGAAGGAGGCCACGGAGTGGATGGTGGAGAGGTCCAGGCCCTTGGCGGCGGCCTGCTCCAGGCCGGCCAGGTAGGCGGCCATGACCTCGCGGTAGCGCTCCAGGGAGAAGATCAGCGTGACGTTGACGCTGATGCCCTCGGCGACGACCGCGGTGATCGCGGGGAGGCCGGCCTTCGTCGCCGGGATCTTGATCATCACGTTGGGGCGGTCGACCAGCCAGAAGAGCTGCTTGGCCTCGGCGACGGTGGCGGCGGTGTGGTGGGCGAGGCGGGGGTCGACCTCGATGGACACCCGGCCGTCCGCGCCCCGTGATGCATCGTATGCAGAATGCAGGATGTCGGCGGCGGCCCGCACGTCCTGCGTCGTCATCATCCGCACGGCCTCCTCGACCGTGACCCCCCGCACGGCAAGGTCGGCGAGCTGCTCCTCGTAGCCCTCGCCGGAGCCGATGGCGGCCTGGAAGATCGACGGGTTCGTGGTCACGCCCACGACGTTGCGGTCGGCGACCAGCTCGGCGAGGTTGCCGGTGCTGATCCGCTTGCGCGACAGGTCGTCCAGCCAGATCGAGACACCCTCGTCGGAGAGGCGCTTGAGTGCTCCCGCGGTGGCGGTTGCTTCGGTCACAGTGATCATCTTCCCTTACTGAACTGTTTCTGGCTGGTGGATCAGGCGGTGCGGGCGGCGGCGAGGGACTCGCGGGCCGCGGCTGCCACGTTCCCGGCGGTGAAGCCGAACTCCGCGAACAGGGTCCCGGCGTCGGCGGAGGCGCCGAAGTGCTCCAGGGAGACGATCCGGCCGGCGTCGCCGACGAAGCGGTACCAGGTCAGGCCGATCCCGGCCTCGACGGCGACCCGCGCCTTCACGGCCGGCGGCAGGACGCTCTCGCGGTACTCGCGGGACTGCTCCTCGAACCACTCCACGGACGGCATCGACACCACGCGGGTGCCTACCCCCTCGGCTTCGAGCAGGTCACGGGCCTCGACGGCGAGGTGCACCTCGGAACCGGTGGCGATCAGGACCACCTCCGGGGTCTCGGTCGACGACTCGCGCAGCACATAGCCGCCCTTGGCCGCGTCCGGGTTCGGCGCGTACGTCGGCACGCCCTGGCGGGTCAGCGCGAGCCCGTGCGGGGCGGGGTGCGTGGCGTGCCTCTTCAGGATCTCGGCCCAGGCCGCCGCGGTCTCGTTGGCGTCGGCCGGGCGGACGACGTTCAGGCCCGGGATGGCGCGCAGCGAGGCCAGGTGCTCGACCGGCTGGTGGGTGGGGCCGTCCTCGCCGAGGCCGATGGAGTCGTGGGTCCAGACGTAGGTCACCGGGAGCTGCATGAGCGCGGCCATCCGGACGGCGTTGCGCATGTAGTCGGAGAACACCAGGAAGGTGCCGCCGTAGATCCGGGTGTTGCCGTGCAGGGCGATGCCGTTCATCTCGGCGGCCATCGAGAACTCGCGGATGCCGAAGTGGACGGTACGGCCGTACGGGTTCGCCTCGGGCAGCGGGTTGCCCTTCGGCAGGAAGGAGGACGTCTTGTCGATGGTGGTGTTGTTGGAGCCCGCGAGGTCGGCGGAGCCGCCCCACAGCTCGGGCAGCACCGGGCCGAGCGCCTGGAGCACCTTGCCGGAGGCGGCGCGGGTGGCGACGGCCTTGCCCTCCTCGAAGACGGGGAGCGACGACTCCCAGCCCGCGGGGAGCTGACCGGCCACGACCCGGTCGAAGAGCCGGGCGTGCTCCGCGTTCCCGGTGCGCCACTCGGCGATCCGCTTGTCCCAGGCCGCGTGGGCCTCGGCGCCCCGGTCCAGGGCCCGGTGGGTGTGGGCCAGGACGTCGGCGTCGACCTGGAAGCTCCGCTCCGGGTCGAAGCCGAGGACGCGCTTGGTGGCGGCGACCTCGTCGGCGCCGAGGGCGGAGCCGTGGGAGGCCTCGGTGTTCCGGGCGTTCGGGGCGGGCCAGGCGATGATCGTGCGCATCGCGATGATCGACGGCCGCTCGGTCTCGGCCTGTGCCGCCTTCAGGGCCGCGTACAGGGCGTGAACGTCGACGTCACCCTCGGCGGTCGGCTCGATGCGCTGGGTGTGCCAGCCGTAGGCCTCGTACCGCTTCAGGACGTCCTCGGAGAAGGCGGTCGCGGTGTCGCCCTCGATGGAGATGTGGTTGTCGTCGTAGACGAAGACCAGGTTGCCGAGCTTCTGGTGGCCCGCCATCGAGGAGGCCTCGGCGGAGACGCCCTCCTCCAGGTCGCCGTCGGAGACGATCGCCCAGATCGTGTGGTCGAAGGGGGAGGCGCCCTCGGCGGCCTCCGGGTCGAAGAGGCCGCGCTCGTAGCGGGCGGCCATGGCCATCCCGACGGCGTTGGCGACGCCTTGCCCGAGGGGGCCGGTGGTGGTCTCCACGCCGGCCGTGTGGCCGTACTCCGGGTGACCCGGCGTCTTCGAACCGTGCGTGCGGAAGGCCTTGAGGTCGTCCAGCTCCAGCTCGTACCCGGCGAGGAACAGCTGGGTGTAGAGGGTGAGCGAGGTGTGCCCGGGGGAGAGGACGAAACGGTCCCGGCCGGTCCACTCGGGGTCCGCCGGGTCGTGGCGCATCACCTTCTGAAAGATCGTGTACGCGGCCGGGGCCAGGCTCATCGCGGTGCCGGGGTGCCCGTTGCCGACCTGCTGCACGGCGTCGGCCGCGAGGAGGCGTGCGGTGTCCACGGCACGGCGGTCGAGGTCGGTCCACTCGAAGCCGTCGTCGGAGCCGTCGTCGAAGCCGGCTGCTGTCTGCGTGCTCATCTTCAAGAAGTCCTCGTTCGAAGCGTTCTGGCTGGCCTGACGCGTTCAAAAGTAAAAGTCTGACTTTTGGGAGGGAAGGTCGGAGTGTGTCAGCCTGTGGTGAAAGTGGGACACGGATCTTCGACAGGGACGGCACGAGAAGGACATGGCGGACAGAACGCCCAACGGGTCAGGCGACGGTGACGGAATCAGAACCTTCCCCTTCCCGGTGGATCTGAGCGTCGGCGGCGTCGGCATCCAGGTCGGCCCCATGGGCACGGAACGCCTGTGGCACGCCGACGCCCCCCTGGAGCGCGTCCACCGCATCGACTTCCACGTGGTCATGCTCTTCACCGAGGGCCCGGTCCGCCACATGATCGACTTCGCCGAGTACGAGGCACACGCCGGCGACCTGCTCTGGATCCGCCCCGGCCAGGTGCACCGCTTCTCACGGACCTGCGAGTACCGCGGAACCGTCCTGACCATGCAGCCCGGCTTCCTGCCCCGGGCCACCGTCGAGGCGACCGGCCTCTACCGCTACGACCTGCCGCCCCTGCTCCGCCCCGACGCCCCGCAGCTCGCCGCGCTCCGGGCGTCGCTCGCCCACCTGCAACGCGAGTACGAGGACACGGCGACCCTCCCCCTGAGCCTGCACACGGCCGTGCTGCGGCACTCCCTGACGGCGTTTCTCCTGCGCCTCGCCCATCTCGCGGCCAGCTCGGCGGAGGCGGCCCGCCGCCAGGCCGACACGACCTTCACCCTCTTCCGGGACGCGGTGGAGAAGGACTTCGCCGCCAACCACAGCGTCAGCGCCTACGCGGACGCCCTCGGTTACTCCCGCCGCACCCTGGTCCGCGCGGTCCGCGCCGCGACCGGCGAGACCCCCAAGGGCTTCATCGACAAGCGGGTCGTCCTGGAGGCCAAACGCCTCCTCGCCCACACGGACCTCCCGACCGGCCGCGTCGGCGCGGCGATCGGCTTCCCGGACGCGGCGAACTTCTCCAAGTTCTTCCACCTGCACACCGGACAGACACCGGTGGCGTTCCGGGCGGAGCTGCGCTGACCCGGAAGGGCCGGGCAGCGCGACGGCGCCGGAGGGGATCCCCCCCCGGCGCCGCCCGCCCGGTTCCGTGTACTCCGGTGTCAGTGACCGAAGTCGAACCAGTTCACGTTCACGAAGTCCGCCGACTGGCCGCTGGAGAAGGTCAGGTAGACGTCGTGGGTGCCCGTCACCGAGCTGATGTTGGCCGGGACCGTCGTCCAGGTCTGCCAGCCGCCGGTGTTGGCCACCGAGAAGCTGCCGACAGGGGCGTTGGAGGGGCTGTCCAGCCGGACCTGGACCAGGCCGCTCACCCCGGAGGCCGCGCCGCTCGCCACTCTCGCGTAGAACTGGGTGGCCGCCGTGGAGCCGAAGTTCACGCCCTTGTAAAGCGCCCAGTCGCCGTTGGCGACGTACCCGATGTCCTGGCCGCCGCCGGTGTCGGTGGTGGTCTCGGCGGTGACGCCGGACTGGCTGTCGTAGGACTCCGCCTGGATGGCGCTGTACGCGTCCCGGTTGCCGGTCGGCGGGGTGGTGGTACCGCTCCCACTGGCCGACAGCACCTGGACGTAGTCCACGACCATCGGGTGGCCGGACTCGGTGGCGCTGGTCGGGCCACCGCCGAACGCGGCCGGGAAGCCGCCGCCCATCGCCACGTTCAGGATCACGAAGAAGCCGTGGTTGGTGGCGTTCGCCCAGGTGGTGGCGTCGACCTGGCTGGCCGTCACCGTCTGGTAGTTGACGCCGTCGACGTAGAAGCGGATCGCCTCGGGGCTCACCGAGCGGTCCCACTCCATCGTGTAGGTGTGGAAGCCGGACTGGCAGGTGGTGTCGGGGCAGGCGGTCGAATTGCCCAGGCCCGTCGTCTCGTTGCAGGGGCCGCCCGGGTTGGTGCCGCAGTGCATGGTCGCCCAGACCTTGTTCAGGCCCTGCACGTTCTCCATGATGTCCAGCTCGCCGACGCTCGGCCAGTTCTGGTAGTTGCCCCGGTAGGGCGCGCCCAGCATCCAGAACGCCGGCCAGTAGCCGAGGGCGGCGTCGCCGGTGACGTTCGGCATCTGGATGCGGGCCTCGACGCGCAGCTTGCCGCCGGCCGGGGGCTGGAAGTCGGTGCGGGTGGTCTCGATCCGGCCCGACGTCCAGTTGCCGGCCGAGTCCCGCACCGGCGTGATCTTCAGGTTGCCGCTGCCGTCCAGGGCGACGTTGGCGGTGGACGAGGTCATCGTCTCGACCTCGCCGGTGCCCCAGTTGGCGGCGCCTCCGGGATACGAGGTCCCGGTGTCGTACTGCCAGTCGGACGTGTTGACGCCGGTGCCGGCGCTGCCGTTGAAGTCGTCGAGGAAGACCTGGCTCCAGCCGGACGGGACGGAGGGTGCCGAGGCGCTTGCGGGCAGGGTGGCGGTCGTGGCGGCTGCGACCGCCAGGCCCATGGTGGCGAGCGCGGCGAGGAGGGCGCGGCGGAACGAGCGCCCCCGTCTGTGGTCCGCGGGGGGTATACCGGAGGTTTCACTCATGGGGGTGCCTCTCGGGTACGGAGGGGGGTGCGCGGGTGGGTCTCCGAGAGCGCCGGGAGTGGCCGAGACCGATTGAGAGCGCTCTCAAAGTGGGCCCAATGTGCTCTCCGTGCCTGCGGCCGTCAAGAGTTAAAACAAAGAATCTCCTTGTTTCACAGGGGAGTTCACGCCCTGAAGCCGGCTGCTCGCTAGACCGCGCTGCCGGCCTTCCAGTCCGCCCAGGACAGGTTCCAGCCGTTGAGGCCGTTGGAGGCCTCGACGGTCTTCTCGCCGGAGTTCCTGACGATCACCACGTCGCCGAGGATCGAGCTGTCGTAGAACTTGTAGCCGTCCACCGAGGAGTCGCTCGCGCCCTTGGCGTCGTGCAGGCCGACACAGCCGTGGCTGGTGTTCTCGTGGCCGAAGACCGAGGTGGACGCCCAGTAGTTGCCGTGCACGAAGGTGCCGGAGGTGGTCAGCCGCTGGGCGTGCGGGACGTCGGAGATGTCGTACTCGTCGCCGAGGCCGACCGTGGAGGACTCCATCCGGGTCTGCTTGAACCGCTCGCTGATCACCATGATCCCGGACCAGGTGGTGTGCTGGGCGTTGCCGCCCGAGACGGGGTAGGTGGCCAGGGTGGCGCCGTCCCGCTTCACGACCATCTCCTTGGTCGACAGGTCGACGGTGGAGATCTGCTCGCGGCCGATGTGGAAGGTGACGTCCTTCGCCTGCACGCCGTAGACGCCGTCCGAGCCCTCCACGTCCTTCAGCTGCAGACTCAGCGTGATCTTGGTGCCCTTCGCCCAGTACGTCTCCGGGCGGAAGTCGAGGCGCGTGTCGCTGAACCAGTGCCCGACGATCTCGACCTCCGGCTCGGCGGTCACGGTGATCGCCTTCTGCACCGCCGCCCGGTCCGCGACCGCGTGCGTGAAGTTGATCGACACCGGCATGCCGACGCCGGAGGTGGAGTCGGCCTCGGGCGTGAAGTAGCCGATGAACGTCTCGCCGGGGGACTTGGTGGTGAAGGTGGCCACCGTCTCGTCGGTGGCGCCCTGCGCCTTCGCCGTCACCGTGTACTTCGTGCCGGAGTACGGGTTCTTCGCCGACGTCCACTTCGTCTTCGCGTCGTTGAAGGTGCCCGCCAGCGTCGACCCGTCGTTGCCCGCGACGGTCACCGAGGCCAGCGTGCCGTCGGCCACCGTGACCTCGACCGGGGTGGTGAAGTCGGCCTTCGCGGTGCCGGAGACGGGCGTGACCGTGATCGTCGCCTTCTTGGTCGCGGACTTCACGGAGGCCGTGGCACCCTTGCCGCCGGTGGTGGCCGAGGCGTCCGCGGAGGAACTGCATCCGGCCAGCGCCGCCCCCGCGGGCACCGCGCCGAGAACCGCGAGGATCCCGCGCCGGGACCACTTCCCCGGCTGCCGTCCGGACCCGTTCGATATGTGCTGGACGCCCACGACACGCCTTCCTGACTTGTCCACCTGTGTCAGGGCATCCTGCGCCGGTTGTATGGGTGGCTCCTTTGAATCACGGGGGTGCCCGCTGAGATTCCGATGAGGAGCCGGAGCCCACCCTGCGCGGTCACGGTCAATCCGGCGCGGACCGGGGCGAGTCGGCCGGAACCCGGGTTGCCCCGCCCGCCGATCGTGAACAGAGTATGAACGCCCGACCGGCGGCCTGAGTTTCCGGTGAGATCACCTGCCCGGCCTGGCTTCCCCACCTGCCCGATCGGAATAGTTCGGAATAGTTCGGAACAGTGCAGAGCAGTTCGGAACAGTGCAGAACCAGTAGGCCGACCCGCCGGAGGTATTCCGTGACCGACGTCCGCAAGCGGCACAACGTGGCCATCGTGGGAGCAGGGGCGGCGGGCACCCTCACCGCCGTCCAGCTCTGCGAGACGGCGCACCGCCGCCGGACTCCGCTCGACCTCGTCCTGATCGACCCGGCCCCGGAGGCGGGCCGCGGCACCGCCTACGCCACCCGCGACCCCCGGCACCGGCTCAACGTGCCCGCCGGCAACATGAGCGCCTACCCGGACGACCCCGGGCACTTCGTCCGCTGGCTCTGCCGGCACGGCGAACCCGCCGTCACCGGCGCCGACTTCGCCACGCGTTACCGCTACGGCGCCTACCTCGCCGACACCCTCGGCCAGGCCGTCGTCCGCGCCCACGGCACGGTCGCCGTGCGCCGGCTGCGCACCCTCGCGGAGAGCTGTACCGGCACCCCCGACGGCCGGGTGGCACTCCACCTCGCCGACGGGGGACCCCTCGCGGTGGACAGCGCGGTCCTGGCCACCGGCCCCGCCGCGGCGAGTGCCGGCTGGGCCCCGCCCGCCCTGCGCACCTCGCCCCGTTTCATCGCCGCCCCGTGGGTGCCGGACGCCCTGGACCCGGTCCGGGACAGCCCCGACGACGTCCTCCTGGTGGGCACCGGCCTGACCGCCGTCGACCTCGCCCTCACCCTCGACCGCCCCGGCCGCACCGTGCACGCCCTCTCCCGCAGCGGGCTGCTGCCCCAGCCGCACGCCCTCGGCCCGGCCGGCACCATGCCCGCCCCCGACGGCCTCGACGACACCTCGCTCGGCCGGCTCCGGCGCGCCGTCTACCGCCACGTGAGCCGCTCGGTACGCACCCACGGCGACTGGCGCCCCGGCCTGGACAGCCTCCGCCCGCACACCGCCCGGCTGTGGCGCAGCCTCACCCCCGAGGAGCGCGAGGAGTTCCTGGCCCGCGAGGGCGCCCTGTGGAACACCCACCGCCACCGCATGGCCCCCGCCACCGCCGAACACGTCTCCCGCGCCCGCACCGCTCGGCGCCTGCACGTCCGCACCGGCACCGTCGCCCGCGTCTCGGCCGCCGAGGACGGCTCCCTCGCCGTCGAGTTGTCCGACGGGCAGGTGCTGCACGTCGGTTGGGTGATCGACTGCACCGGACCCGGCCGCCGCCCCGACAGCCCGCTGTGGCAGGCCCTGTTCACCGCCGGTCTGGCCGCCCCCGGCCCGCTGGGCATGGGCGTGGCCACCCGCGAAGGACAGCTCGCCGACGTCCGGGGCCGCCTCGCCGGACCCCTGTTCACGCTCGGTGCCCCGCGCCGGGGCGAGTTGTGGGAGACCACGGCGATCCCCGAGATCCGCGTCCAGGCCGCCGAACTGGCCCAGCGGCTGCTGCCGTTCCCGGAGCGCCGGCGCGGCGCGCGGCGGCCGGCCGACGGGCAGGGGCTGCCCCTGTCCACGCACGCCGAGGCCGCCGCGGCGTACCGCAGCGGCCTGGACCGGGTGCTCAAGGTGCGCTCCGGCGCCGAGGACGCCTTCGCCCGCGCGGTCGCCCTGGACCCCGGCTTCGCCCTCGGCCACGCGGCCCTCGCCCTGCTGGGCCACGAGTGCGCCGCCGCCGTCGACGTGCCGCGCGCCCTCGCCGACGCCCAGCGCAGCGCCCGCGAACGCGCGGACGACCGCGAGCGGTCCTTCGTGGACGTGATCACCCGCCGGGTGACCGGCGACGACGGCGACGAGGCGCTCGTACGGCACCTGCGCGGGCACCGGGGCGACGCGCTGGCGCTCGCGGCGGCCGTGCCGACCATCGCGTTCTCCGGGGTCAGCGACCTCCAGGACGACGACGCCCTCCGGCTGCTCGACCTGACCTCGCCCGCGTACGACGGGCACTGGTTCCACACCTCGCTGCTGGCCTTCCTGCGCCAGGAGCAGGGCCGGCTGCACGAGGCGGGCGAGCTGGCCCACCGCGCGCTGGCCGCCGAGCCGGCCTCCGGGCACGCGGTGCACGCCCTGGCGCACGTCCACTACGAGTCCGGGGCGCACGAGGCGGGCCGGGACTGGCTCGACGGCTGGGTGTCCGGACGCGGCCGGGGCGCGGTGCACCGGGCGCACTTCTCCTGGCACATCGCCCTGCACGAACTCGCCCTGGACGACCCGGCCGCCGTCCGCCGGCGGTGGTTCGCGCAGCTCGCGCCGGGCCGGGTGGTGAGCGGGGTGCGGGCCCTGGTCGACTCCGGTTCGCTGCTGTGGCGGGCCCGGATGAGCGACAGCTGGCGGGGTGACCTCCCGGTCGCGGGGGTGCTGGAGGCCGTGGAACGCGACGTACTGGAGCGCCCGCAGACCGCGTTCACCGCCCTGCACGCGGCCGTGGCCCTCACCGCCGCCGGGGACCTGGCCGCGCTGCGCCGGCTGCGCGACCACGCGGCCGGCGCCGACAAGGTGCAGCGCGAGGTGGTCGTCCCGCTGTGCGAGGCGTTCGCCGCGCTCGTCGAGGAGCGGTTCCACGAGGCGGCCCGGGGCCTCGACGCGCTGCTGCCGGTGCTGCGCCGGGTCGGCGGCAGCGCGGCCCAGCGGGAGGTGGTGGAGGAGACCCTCCTGTACGCCCTGGTGTCGGACGGGCGGGGCGAGGCGGCCCGGCGGCTGCTGGACGCCCGCCTCGACCGCACCCGGGCCCCACGCGACCGACGACTGCGCGCGGGACTGGCCTCCTGAGCGACCGGGACCCGGGGCCGGGGCCGTCTCAGCGTCGGCTCGGCGCTGCGCGCCCTGCGGCCCCTGCGGCCCCTGCGGCCCCTGCGTCCTGGCGTGTCCCGCGCGGGGCGCCCGAACCGGCACCCGTGTGAGCGCGCCCCGCATCCGTCTGTGATCATTCTGACGTCGTGGAGCGGGAACCTCCGAGCCCGGAATTCCCTCTCACGAGTCGAGTCACGACTCGAAACAGAGCGTTCACAGCGTGTGCATGGTCCTGGGCCGACGGCCGTGACCACCATCGGTCCAGGACCACGCGCAGTCGTCACACCGGGGGACCCGTATGCCCAGCCGCCGCCGCTTCCTCACCGGGGCCGCCGCCGCGCCCGTCGCGCTCGCCGCGGTCGCGGGGTGCGAGGACGGCGACGCGGCGCAGCCGGCCGCCGGGCATCCCGGGCCCACCGTCAAGCCCGCCGTCGCGGCACCGGCCGCGCAGCACCCGTCGAACCGGCCCAACTTCGTCGTGATCCTCGCCGACGACCTCGGCTACGGCGAACTCGGCTCCTACGGCCAGCAGTTGATGCACACTCCGCGCCTGGACTCGCTCGCTGCCGAGGGGCTGCGCTTCACCCAGGCCTACGCGCCCGCCCCGGTCTGCGCGCCCTCGCGCTGCTCGATGCTGACCGGCCTGCACGGCGGGCACGCGACCGTGCGCACCAACCCGTGGGGACCCGGCGGCCAGGGCGCCCTCACCGAGAAGGACTTCACGTTCGCGGAGGCGCTCAGGGCGCTCGGCTACCGCACCGGCCTGATCGGCAAGTGGGGCTTCGGACCCAACGCCCCGGACCAGCCGAGCCACCCCAACGCCCGTGGTTTCGAGGAGTTCTACGGCTACCTCACCCACCACCACGCCCACGACTACTTCCCCGACTACCTGTGGCACAACGGCACCCGCGAGGAGATCCCGGCCAACAAGGGCGGTGCCCAGCAGGTCTACGCCCCCGACCTCATCTCCGAGCGCGCCCTCGGCTTCCTGCACACCCACCGCGACGAGCCGTTCCTGCTCTACCTCGCCCCGACCGTGCCGCACGCCCCCAGCAAGGACCCGCACGTCGGGTCGTACGCCGACCGCCCCTGGACCGGGCCGAACAAGCGGCACGCGGCCCAGGTGACCACCTTCGACACCCTGGTCGGCGACGTCACCGACAAGCTCACCGCGCTCGGCCTCGCCGACGACACCGTCGTCCTCGTCACCAGCGACAACGGGCCGCACGAGGAGGCGGGCACCGACCCCGACCTCTTCGACGGCAACGGCCCGCTGCGCGGCTACAAGCGGAACCTGTACGAGGGCGGCATCCGCGTCCCGTTCATCGCCTGGTCCCCGCGGCACGTCAAGGCCGGCACCACCGACCGGCCCACCCCGCTCACCGACCTGCTGCCCACCCTCGCCGAGCTCGCGGGCGCGCCCGCCCCCGCGGACGTGGACGGCCTCTCCCTCGCCCCGCTGCTGCGCGGCTCCACCGATGCCGCCCGCCACGACAGCCTCTACTTCTACCGCAACCACAACGGTGTCACCGCCCGCCAGAACGCGGTCGACCACGGCCGTGGCGACCGGCTCGCCGAAGCCCTGCGGCAGGGCGACCTCAAGGCGATCCGGTTCGCGCCCGGCCAGAGCCGCCGCGTCCCGGACGACCAGTGGGACGTGGAGCTCTACGACCTCGCCCGGGACCCCGGCGAGGAGCACGACCTGGCCGCCGCCCGGCCGGCCCGGGCGGACGCGCTGGTGAAACTGATGCACGCGTCCTGGGCGCCGGTGTACCCGCGCAGCCCCTTCGGCGTGACCCTCGAAGTCAGCGGCCCGGAACCGGAGTTCACGGTGACCGCCACGCTCGCCAACGGCTCGGCGCGCCCCTGGAACGCCGCCCGGCTCGCCCTCGACATCCCGAGCGGCTGGACCGCCCACGCCCGGGACACGGCCACCGCGCCCCGCCTGGACCCCGGCGAACGCCTCACGGTCCGCTGGCGCCTCACCCGCCCCCAGGTCTCCACCGCCACGACCCTCACCTGCCGGGGCACGGCCCACCACGGGGACGACGAGGTGACCTACACGGCCACGGCGACGGTCGGCTGACCGGCCCCGCCCCGGGGCCGTCCGCCGCACCGGCTCCGGCAGTCAGGGCTCTACAGGGGCCGGGCCGCCGTCGGGTCCGGCTGCCAGCCCAGTGCCCGGGAGATCCCGCGGGCCGCCAGCCGTACCGCCGGGACCAGTACCGGCACCTGGGCGTCGGCCTCGGGTACCACCACGGAGACGGCCGCGACCACCTGTCCGGTGGCCCCGCGCACCGGCGCCGCCACCGACAGCGCGTCGTCGGTCACCTGACGGCTGCTCACCGCGGCACCGGTGCGCCGGACTTCGGCCAGGGAGCGGCGCAACCGGGCCGGATCCGTGACGGTGTACGGCGTGAAGGACGCCAACCCGCCCGCGCAGTAGTCCTGCTGGAAGCCGGGCGCCTCGTGCGCGAGCAGGGCGAGCCCCACCCCGGTCGCGTGCAGGGGCCAGCGGGCGCCCACCCGGATGTGCACGCCCACCGCCGAACGCCCCGACAGCCACTCGATGTAGACGACGTCCGACCCGTCCCGCACCGCCAGCTGCACGTTCTCGTGCGTCGCCTCGTACAGGTCCTCCAGGTAGGGCAGCGCGATCTGGCGCAGCGCGAGACCGCGCGGTGCCAGCGCGGCCAGCTCCCAGAGCCGCAGCCCCACGTGGTAGAACCCGTCCGCGTCCCGTTCCAGCGCGCCCCAGGCGGTCAGCGCGCCGACCAGACGGTGCGCGGTGGTGAGGGTGAGCCCGGCCCGGCGGCCGATGTCCGTCAGGCTCAGCGCCGGATGCCCGTGGTCGAACGCGGCCAGGACCGCGAGCAGCCGGTCGGGTGCGGAGCGGGCGGCGGTGGTCATGGCCGGTCGGCGACGCGCAGCAGCAGGGCGTGGAGTGCCGCCCGCTCGGCGGGGTCGAGCGGGTCGAGGAGTTCGTTGGTCACGCGCCGGCCCGCCTCGTTGGTGTCCCGCAGGAACGCCCGGCCGGCCTCGGTCAGGACGACGATCCGGCTGCGGCGGTCGTCGGGGGCGGGGCGCCGCTCGGCGAAGCCCAGCTTCTCCAGGTCGTCGACCAGGCCGACGATCGCGCTCGGGTCGTAGCCGAGCCGGGTGCTCAGCTCCCGCTGGAGCGAGCCCGCCGAACCGGCCAGGAAGCGCAGCACCGCGTAGTGGCGCAGCCGCAGCCCCGACTCCTGGAGGAAGGTGTTGAAGACCTGCCCCGAGCGCAGCCCCAGGCGGTACAGCAGGTAGCCGGTGTCCGCGTGCAGCCCGCGCATCCACGGCTCGTCCGCGTCGATCGAGGTCGGGTTCTCGGTGTGCTGGCGGGTGATGGCGGTCTCCCTGGTCCGGGCCCCGGCGGCGGGGCGGTCTGTGGGACAGATTCCAGCATGAGGCACCCGTGGGTCGACAACAACTATTGACGACAACAATTATTGCTCTTAGCTTCGATCTCGAAAGCCGCAGGTGGCCCCACGGGCCGCCGCCGTCGTCTGCGAAGGGACCGACCGTGCCCACCATCGATCTCACCGGCAAGGCCGCCGTCGTCACCGGCAGTGGCCGGGGCCTCGGCCTCGCCTACGCCCACGCCCTCGCCGCCCACGGCGCCTCGGTGGTCGTCAACGACGTGGACGAGACCGTCGCCGAGCAGGCAGTGAAGTCCATCACCGCGGCCGGCGGCACCGCCGTCGCCGAGGTGGTCCCGGTCGGCACCGCCGAGGCCGCGGACCGGCTCGTGAACCGGGCCGTCGAGGAGTTCGGCGGCATCGACATCCTGGTCACCAACGCGGGCATCCTGCGCGACAAGGTGCTGTGGAAGATGACCGACGACGACTTCGACGCCGTGCTCACCACCCACCTCAAGGGCACCTTCACCTGCGCCCGCGCCGCCGCCGTCCGGATGCGCGAACAGGGCGGGGGCGGCACCCTGATCCTGGTCGGCTCCCCGGCAGGACAGCGCGGCAACTTCGGCCAGACCAACTACTCCGCCGCCAAGGCCGGCATCGCCGCGATGGCCCGCACCTGGTCGATGGAGCTGGGCCGGGCCGGGATCACCGTCAACGCGATCGTCCCGGTGGCCGCCACCGCCATGACCGAGACCATCCCCGCCTTCGCGCCGTACATCGAGGCCATGCGCAACGGCGAGCCGCTCCCGGGCTTCCTGCGCAAGGGCGAGGGCTTCGGCACCCCCGAGGACTGCGCGGCCCTCGTCCCCTTCCTCGCCTCCGAGGCCGCCCGGGGCATCACCGGCCAGGCCATCGGCATCGGCGGCGACAAGGTGGCACTCTGGTCGCATCCGCAGGAGATCAGCGCGGCCTACGCCGACGGCGGCTGGACCCCGGAAACCCTGGCCGACGCCTTCCCCACCTCGGTCGGCGCCGAACTCCAGACGGTCGGCATCCCGGCGCCCAAGCTTCCGGAGGCGTGATGGACATCGAGACCCTCACCGCGATCGACGTCCACACGCACGCCGAGGTCTCCTCCCGCGGGCACTCCTCCCTCGACGACGACCTGCACGACGCCTCCGCCGCCTATTTCAAGGTCGAGGGGAAGCGGAAGCCGACGATCGAGGAGACGGCCGCCTACTACCGGGAGCGGAACATGGCCGCCGTGATCTTCACGGTGGACGCCGAGTCCGCGACCGGCACCGCGCCCGTCCGCAACGAGGAGGTCGCCGAGGCCGCCGCCGCCAACGCCGACGTCCTGATCCCCTTCGCCTCCGTCGACCCCTTCCGCGGCAAGGCCGGCATCCGGCAGGCCCGCCGTCTGGTCGAGGAGTACGGGGTCAAGGGCTTCAAGTTCCACCCCAGCATCCAGGGGTTCTTCCCGAACGACCGCGCGGTGGCCTACGGCCTCTACGAGGTGATCGAGGAGACCGGCGCCATCGCCCTCTTCCACACCGGCCAGACCGGCATCGGCGCCGGCGTCCCGGGCGGCGGCGGGATCCGGCTGAAGTACAGCAACCCGCTGCACGTGGACGACGTGGCGGCCGACTTCCCGCACCTGAAGATCATCCTGGCGCACCCGTCGTTCCCCTGGCAGGACGAGGCCCTCGCGGTCGCCACGCACAAGCCGGGCGTGCACATCGACCTGTCCGGCTGGTCGCCGAAGTACTTCCCGCCGCAGCTGGTGCAGTACGCCAACACGCTGCTCAAGGACAAGGTCCTGTTCGGCTCCGACTTCCCCGTCCTCACCCCCGACCGGTGGCTCGCCGACTTCGCGAAGCTGCCGATCAAGGACGAGGTCCGGCCGAAGATCCTCAAGGAGAACGCCGCCCGCCTGCTCGGGCTGACCAAGCCATAAGGGGGCCGCAGATGCGCAACGAGGGACTGGGGTCATGGCCCGCACGCCGGGCCCGCAAGACCCCGCACCGCACGGCACTGATCTCCGGCGGGCAGCCGACCGACTACGCCACCCTGCACGCCCGCACCACCCGCCTGGCCCACGCCCTGCGCGCCCTGGGCATCCGCCGCGGCGACCGCGTCGCCTACCTCGGCCCCAACCACCCCGCCTACCTGGAGACCCTGTTCGCGGCCGGCGTCCTCGGCGCGGTCTTCGTCCCCCTCAACACCCGCCTGGCCGGCCCCGAGATCGCCTACCAGCTCGGCGACTCCGGCGCCAGGGCCCTCCTCTACGGCCCCTCGCACGCCGGACTCGTCGCGGGCCTGCCCGGCACCACCGACGTCCGGACGTACGTCGAGGTCGGCCCGGAGTACGAGGAGCTGCTGTCGGCCGCGCCCGACGACCCGATCGACGAACCGGTCGCCCCCGACGACACCTGCATCATCATGTACACCTCGGGGACGACCGGCCGCCCCAAGGGCGCGATGCTCACGCACGCCAACCTGACCTGGAACGCGTTCAACGTCCTGGTCGACACCGACCTGATCGCCGACGAACGCGCCCTCGTCTCGGCGCCGCTGTTCCACACGGCGGGCCTGAACATGCTCACCCTGCCGGTCCTCCTGAAGGGCGGCACCTGCGTCCTGGTCGAGGCCTTCGACCCGGAGGCGACCCTCGACCTGATCGAACGGCACCGGATCACCTTCATGTTCGGCGTCCCGACGATGTTCGAGCAGGTGGCCAGGCACCCGCGCTGGGCCGACGCGGACCTGTCCTCCCTCCGCATCCTGACCTGCGGCGGCTCCCCGGTCCCGACGCCCCTGATCGCCGCGTACCAGGAGCGCGGCCTGACCTTCCTCCAGGGCTACGGCATGACGGAGGCGTCCCCCGGCACGCTGTTCCTCGACGCCGAGCACGCCATCAGCAAGGCGGGCTCGGCCGGTGTGCCGCACTTCTTCAGCGACGTACGGGTCGTGCGGCCCGACCTGACCCCGGTCGAGGCCGGCGAGCCCGGCGAGATCACGGTCCGCGGACCCCACGTCATGCCCGGCTACTGGGGCCTGCCGGAGGAGACCGCGGCCTCCTTCGCGGACGGCTGGTTCCGCAGCGGGGACGCGGCCACGGTCGACGAGGACGGCTACGTCTTCGTCGTCGACCGCCTCAAGGACATGATCATCTCCGGCGGCGAGAACGTCTACCCCGCCGAGATCGAGGACCTGCTCCTCGCCCACCCCGACATCGTGGAGTGCGCGGTCATCGGCGTACCGGACGACAAGTGGGGCGAGGTGCCGCGCGCGGTGGTCGTGCCCCGCGAGGGCACCGTCCTCGACCCCGACCAGGTGCTCGCCTCGCTGGCCGGGCGGCTCGCCAAGTACAAGCTCCCCAAATCGGTGGTGCTCGCCGACGAACTCCCGCGCACCGCCTCCGGAAAGCTCCTCAAGTCCCGGGTGCGCAAGCGCTACGGCAACCAGTAAGGAACGGAACCCCATGGGCATCACCGTCAACGGCCTCGACGAACTGAAGAAGCTCGCCGGCGGCGACCTCGGCACCAGCGACTGGATCGAGGTCACCCAGGACCGCATCGACACCTTCGCCGACGCGACCGGCGACCACCAGTGGATCCACGTCGACCCGGAGCGCGCGGCCGAGGGCCCGTTCGGCGCCCCGATCGCGCACGGCTACCTGACCCTGTCGCTGTTCATCCCCCTGTTCACCGAACTCCTCGACGTCCAGGGCGTCACCACGAAGGTCAACTACGGCCTGAACAAGGTCCGTTTCCCGTCCCCGGTGAAGGTCGGCTCCCGCATCCGGCTGGCCGCCCGGCTCACGGAGGTCGAGGACGTGCCGGGCGGCGTGCAGATCGCCGTCGACGGGACGATCGAGATCGAGGGCGGTGCGAAGCCCGCGGCCGTGCTGCAGAGCCTGTCGCGGTTCTACGCGTAGTGGGGAACTGCGGGCCGGTGGGGGCCGGTCGCGCAGTTCCCCGCGCCCCTGACGGGGCGCTTCACTCAGCTCAGTTCATCACGTCCACGAAGACCGGGTTCGAGTAGAACCAGGTGTCCGCCCACGGGTCGCCGTTGCCCGGCTCGTGCGGGATCGGGCCGTGCGGGTCGATCGACGCGCCCAGGTAGCCCGCGCCGTTGCGCTTGCCGTCGCTGCCGCGCAGCCGGACGTAGAACGACTCGTCGCCCGCGGTGACCGGGAAGCGGAGCGTGTACGTGCCCTTGCGGCCGGAGACGTCCTTCGTCCGGACGACCCTGGTGTCCGGCGCCTGCCAGGTGTCGCGGTCGGCGACCGGACCGCGCACCGCGCCCCGGATGACGTCGACGTGCGCCAGCTGGGGCAGGATGCCGTGGGTGTTGGCCCTCGACGCGCTCGTCACCGTCACCTCGAGGGTGAGGCGCTCGCCCTTGCGGACCCGCAGCCGCCCGCCGAGGGTGACGCCCCGGCCGTGGTCGCAGTCCCGCTTCAGCCGGACGTCGAGGCCGTCCAGCAGGTGGCCGTGGTCCAGCCAGACCCGGCCCGCGCGAAGACCCGCCATCACCGCGCGGTAGCCGTACCCGGTGACGCCGACATGGGTGCGGCTGAACTCGCCGGGCCAGAAGTCGGAGCCGGGCTGCGTGGTGTCGGTGTCGACCGGGTCGGGCAGCTTGCCGGTGTTGTCGAAGTTCTGCCCGGCCGGCCAGTCGCCGTTCTTCCAGGTGTCGAAGACCGTGCGATGGTTGTCGGAGTTGGTGGTGATCGTGAACAGGCGGCCCTCGGAGAGCATCGCGTCCCACAGGCCGCCGACCGTCGCGGTCGCCCAGTCGAAACCGCCGTACGTGACGTAGGCGCCCGCGGGGAAGCCCGCCCAGGACTGGGCCGACTGGCTGTTCTGGTACTCGCCGCGGATCGCGTTCGTACCGCCCCAGCCCGGGATCGCCGCGCCCTGGGCGCCGGGCGCGCCCTCCATGCCGATCATGATCTCGGAGGCCGCGTCCCGCCAGTTGCGGATCTCGTGCGGGGAGTCGATGCCGAGCCGCAGCGGGTGGTTGGCGAGGACGAGGACGTCGTCCACGTAGCCGGTGCGGCGCTGCTCGGCCAGCCACTGGATGGCCTTGACGGCGTGCGCCTCGTTGCGGGCGGTGTCCGTGGCGCCGGCCGAGCCCTCGGTGTAGCCGAGGAGCTTGCCGTCGTAGGCCAGCTCGAACTGCGTGAGCAGGTCGGTCTCGTGCGGTCCCGGCGCGGCGAAGACCGTGCAGTGCTCGGCGGCCGGGATGTACCACTCCAGGCCCTGGAAGATCAGCTGGCGCGGGTTCTCGGCACGCGCCTTCAGGATCTCGGCGTGCTCCATCTTCGCGCCGTAGTAGGCGTGCCCGAAGTTGGAGTGCTCGTTGAACACCATCCAGTCCAGGCCGTACTTGGCGGCGGCCCGGGCCTGCTGGGAGAACGTGTACTTGGCGTCGTGGCTGTACACGGAGTGCACGTGGTGGTCGCCGACCAGGTAGGCGAGGCGCGGGTCCTCGCCGCCCAGGCCGCGGCCGGACGCGGCGAACGCGGGGGTGGCCGCGGAGCCGAGCGCGAACGCGGCGCCGAACAGGCCCGCGCGGCGCAGGAGTCCACGCCTCGACATGCCCTGGGCGTCCAGGTCGGCGGGGGAGACGGCAGGGTCGGCCCAGGTGGGCAGCTGCTGCTCGGTCATGAAGATGATCCTCGTAACGGGGGTCAGTGGGTCATGAAGGAGGAGACGGGCAGGGCCCGGGAGACGATCCGGACGTCGCCGAGGCGGCCGTGCAGGATCTGGTCGATCTTGTCGGCGTACTCGTAGCCGCCGAGCAGCCAGGGCTTCCCGGAGGAGGCGATGCCGACCGCGGCGGCGTGCGGGTTGCGGGCCACCGGGCAGCCCTGCACGTACATCGTGGTGTGCTTGCCGTCGTTGACGACGGCGACGTGCCACCAGATCTCCGGGTCGGTCTCGTCGCCCCAGTTGGTGACCAGCTGCTGCTGGTTGAGCGGGTGCATCGCCCACTGCGGGCCCGGACCGTCGGAGAGGGAGAGGGTCGCGAGCGGCTCGTCGGGGTCGTCGGTCACCGTGCCGACGGAGCCGTTGCGGCCGGTACGGCTCACCAGGCCCGACCAGGCGTTGTGCGAGGCGTCCCAGTCGGCGGGCAGCCGGTAGAACGCCTCGATGGTGTAACCGTCCTTGAACGTCGCCGAGTTGAGCGGGGCGCCGTCGACCGTCTTCAGGTAGGCGCCCTTCAGGGGCGACTTGTAACCCGTGAACTCCAGGCTGCCGTGGCCCGGCTGGTCCGGGTGGTGGTCCGCCGACCAGCCGAGGGTGCCGCCGCCCACCGAGACCACGGTGAGGTCGTTGCCGTTGCCGGACAGGTCACGGACCGTGCCGGAGACCGCCGAGTCGAACCGCCAGTAGGCGGCCGTACCCCGGACCAGCAGCTGCGAGGCGGGCCGCGCCGGGCGCACCGGCACCGGGTCGAAGCCCTCGAAGCGGGCCGCGAAGTCGATGTCGACGGAGAAGCGGTCGCCGTCGCCGCTCAGCTCCATCTCCTGCCGCTCCAGCTCGTTCAGGCCCTTCTTGGCCCGGCCGAGGATCCACGGCGAGACCGTCTCCACGTCGATGACGTCGCGGTCCAGGTCGAAGTGGTAGAGACGGATCATCGCCGCGCCGCCGAAGTACCGGTTCTGGTAGTTCGTCAGGTGCAGGTGCACGTCGTTGCCGGCCGCGTTCTTGCGGGTCGCGCGACCGGCCGGCCAGTAGTGGCCGTTGAGGGTGAGGAAGATCTGGTCGTGCTCGTCGACCAGCTGGTCCCACAGCTGCTGCCCGTACGACGACAACTCGTCGTCGTCCACGACCAGTTCGTGCGTGGTGAGGATGACCGGCGTCTTCGGGTGCGCGGCGATGACGTCCTTCGCCCAGGCGTATCCCTTGGCCGACAGCCGCCAGTCCAGCGCCAGCACGAGCCACTCCCGGCCGCCCGCCCGGAACAGGTGGTAGGTGTTGTAGCCGTCCGCGGAGGCCCCGCCGAAGGTCGGCTTGCCCTTGAAGCGCTGCGGCCCGAAGGCGTCCAGGTACGGCGTGGCACCGCGCTGGTCGTCCGTGGACGACCTGATGTCGTGGTTGCCGGCCAGCACGCTGTAGCCGACCCCGCGCCGGTCGAGGATCTCGAACGCCTTGCCGATCGCGGCGAACTCCTCCGCCGCCCCGTTCTGGGTGAGGTCGCCGAGGTGGGACAGGAAGACGATGTTGTCGTCGGACTCGCCGCCGTGCTCCAGGAGGTAGCGCAGCGACGCCTCGATGGGCGCCGGGTTGATGCTCGGCCCGTCGAACAGGTACTGGGTGTCGGGCATCACCGCGAGGGTGAAGCGGCGGCTCTCCGGGTCGGGCCGCCGGCCGGAGCCGGAGGACGACGCCTCGGCGACGGCAGGCAGCGCGACCCCGGCGGTGGCGGCGGCGCCCAGGAGCGCCGTGGCCCTGAGGAAGTTGCGGCGCCCGGCTCCGGCCTGCGCGGCCTCGGCGGCCTCGCCCTGCGGGTGGTCATGCGAAGTACACACGTGTGCTCCGTGGGTAAGCGGAAGTGACGGCGAAGGGCGTGGGGGGATCTCGGCAGACGGATCTCGGCAGACGGTTCTCAGAGCACGCGCAGGGTCCAGCTCCAGCGGTGGAGACCCGGTGCGACGAGGTAGGACGGGAAGGTGTCGGGGCCGCACGACGCCGTGCCGAGGCCCCGGTGCGCGGCGTCGATGTGGACCACGCAGCCGGCCCGCGGCACGAGTTCGTCGTGGTGGGTGACGGCGGTGAGGTCCTCGGCGCGGTAGCGGCTGACGGAGACCTGGCGGGGTTCGTCCAGCTCGACCGCGAGTCCGGTGGCGTCCGGCGCCGACAGCGTGAACCGCCGTACGCCGTGCCGGCCGCCGCTCTCCTGGGGCCGCAGATACGGGGTGAACAACGCGTCCACCGGCAGGGAGTGGTGGCCGACCGGGGCTCCGGCGGCACGGTCCGGGTACGACTCCCAGGGACCCTGACCGAACCACTCCAGCAGATCGAGCCCGGCCACCGTCTCGAAGACCGAGCCGACCCGGGCCACGTCCGCGAACTCCTCGGGCAGCTCGGCCGACTCGTCGACCCGGACGCCGCCCGCGACCGGCGTGAACTCCTGCCGGTGCCGTACCACCCCGACCGTCCCGGCGTACTCCGCGAGCACGGTCACCCGGGCGCCGTCGCGGCGGACCGAGACCACCTTGCGCACCAGCTGGTCCAGGCCCCAGGTGCGCCAGCGCAGCGCCATCCCGCCCAGCTCGTCGTTGTCGGTGGGCGCCCGCCACAGCGACAGCGCCGGCGCGGCGGCCAGCAGCGGATGCAGCAGCAGCCCCTCGCCGTCCACCTCGACGGCCGGGCCCGCCGGCACCGGCGGCCCGAGCGGGTCCGCCGCCCGGAGCCGGATCTGCGGCGTGCAGATCTCCGTACCGGCCGGCGCCCACGCCTGGTCCTCGGCGACCGTCACCCGCAGCGTCAGCCACGCCTCGCCGCCGTCCGCCGGCACCTCGAACGGCAGCGGTACGGCCGCCGTCTCGCCGGGGCACAGCTCGGGCAGCTCGGCCGGGCCGGTCAGGGTACGGCCGTCGGCGAGCGCCAGCTCCCAGGTACCGGCGAGCCAGTCGAAGCCCCGGAAGTGCTGGTGGTTGGCGAGCACGATGCCCTCGTGCCGGAAGCACCGGATGCGGACCGGCGCCGCGATCTCCCGGTGCTCGTACATCGCGGGCTTCGGGGTGCGGTCGGGGAAGACGACGCCGTCCGCGACGAACGCCCCGTCGTGCAGGGCCTCGCCGAAGTCGCCGCCGTACGCCCAGCGGTGGCCGGGCGCGGCGACACCGTTGTCGTACAGTCCGGCGCCCGTGCGCCCGACCGGTCTTCCGTCGCTCACCCGCTGGAGAATTCCGTGGTCCCAGAACTCCCAGATGAACCCGCCCTGAAGCCCCGGAGTGGACTCGATGGCGGCCCAGTGGTCGGCCAGCGTGCCGTTGCTGTTGCCCATCGCATGGGAGTACTCGCACTGGATCAGCGGTTTCGTCTGCTCCCCGGACAGGGCGTGGGCGACACAGTCCTCCAGCGCCGCGTACATCGGGCAGGCGATGTCGGAGGCCACGTCCGGGTCCGCCCAGCCGAGTTTGGCGGCCCCCTCGTACTGGAGGGGCCGGGTCGGGTCGTGCCGCCGCACCCAGCCGGCCGCCGCGTCGTGGTTGGCGCCGTAGTCGGACTCGTTGCCCAGTGACCAGATGATGATCGAGGGGTGGTTCTTGTCGCGCAGCACCATGCGTGAGACGCGGTCCACGAAGGCGTTCAGGTAGCGCGGGTCGTCGGCGATCTCGTGGGCGTGGTCGTGGGACTCGATGTCCGCCTCGTCCACGACGTAGAAGCCGAGTTCGTCGGCGAGGTCGTACAGCGCCGGGTCGTTCGGGTAGTGCGAGGTGCGGATCGCGTTGAACCCGAACCGCTTCAGCACCGCCAGGTCGGCGCGCATGTCCTCGTACGACACCGTCCGCCCGGTGAGCGGGTGGAAGTCGTGCCGGTTGACGCCCCGGACGAACACCCGCTCGCCGTTGACGAGCAGGTCCCGGCCGGTGATCTCGACGTCCCGGAAGCCGATGCGGTGGTACGAGGTGTCGGCGACCGTGCCGTCGGCGCGGTGCAGCCGGACGGTCAGCCCGTACAGCTCGGGCTGCTCCGCGTTCCAGGTGCGCACCTCGGGCACGGTGGCGCGGATGCGGGCCTCGCCGAGGAAGTCGGAGACCCGGTCGTCCTCGGTGTTGAGCCGGTCGAACTCGGCGTCCTGCGCGAGGGGTTCGCCGTCGAGGTCCCCGGTGACGTACCAGTCCGCGGGCAGCGCCCGGTCGCCCGCCGCGTTCCGCACCTGGCAGTCCACCCGCAGCTCGCCGTCCCGCCGTGCCCGCACGGTCACGTCCGCGAGCCGGAACGGGTCGGTCGCGTACAGCAGTACCGACCGGGTGATCCCGCCGTGCCACCACTGGTCCTGGTCCTCGACGTGCGTGGCGTCCGACCACTTGACGGCGGTGAGCCTGAGGAGCGACCGCGTGCCGGGACGGACGGCGTCCGTCAGGTCGAACTCGGCGGCCAGGTGCGAGTCCTTGGAGACGCCGACGGGTCGCCCGTCGACGTGCACCAGGAGCACGCTCTCGGCCGCGCCGACCTGGAGCACGATCCGGCGCCCGGCCCACTCGGCGGGCACGTCCAGCTCACGCTCGTAGACCCCGGTCGGGTTGGCGGCCGGCACCTGCGGCGGGAACTCGCGGAACGGCATGGTGACGTTCGTGTACTGCGGCAGGTCGTCGGTGTCCTGCACGGTCCAGGCGCCGGGGACGTGCGCCGTGGCCCAGGAGCCGCCGACCGGCGCGTCCGGAGCCGGCAGCAACTGGAAACGCCAGTCGCCGTCCAGGGGGAGCGCTCCGGTGCGCCGGTCGACGGCGTTCATGGGGAGCCGGCCCCAGGAGGTCAGCTCGGGGGCCTCCCAGGGGCGGAGGGCGAACAGCGGGTCGGTGGGAAGTTCGTCGGTCATGACCATTCCGAAGTCGGTGGGGTGGGGCTGGGCAGGACCCGCCCGGCCAGGCCCCAGTCCGGGTCGACGGGGATGCCGAGCCGGTCCAGGACGGTGGGGGCGATGTCGACGAGCCGGGGCGTGTCGAGCCGGGTGCCGGCGGGCGTGCCGGGCTCGGCGAGGACGACGAAGACCTCGCGCTCGGCGCGGGTGTCGCCGCCGTGGCCGCCGGTGTCGAGGTGCCCGTGGTCGGTGGTGACCAGCACGGTCCACCGCTCGGCGGAGGGCCGGGCGTCGAGCGCCGCGAGCAGCCGCCCCAGGTGGGTGTCCTGGGCGAGGAGGGCGTCGTCGTAGGCGGCGGAGAGGGGACCCGTGGCGTGGCCGGCCTCGTCGGTGGCGCCGAAGTACACGAACACCAGGTCGGGGTCGTGCTCGGTGAGCCAGCGCAGGGCGGTGCGGGCGACGAGGTCGTCCGCGGTCGCGTAGCCGTCGCTCTCGCCGTCGTGGTGCACCCGGCGCCCGATGGCGGGGCCGAGGACACCGCGGTGGACCAGCTCCGGCCAGGACACCACGGCCGCGGTGCGCAGACCGGGGCGGGCGGCGACCGCGCGGCTGAGGAAGTCGGGGTGGCGGGTGTAGTCGGCGCCCGCGAAGTCGTTGCCGGTGACCCCGTGCCGGTCGGGCCAGACCCCGGTCAGCACGCTCGACCAGCCGGGCCCGGAGTCGGTGTAGGCCATGCTCGTCCACGGCCCGCCCTCGGCCTGCCCGTCGGCCTCGCCGTACGGCAGCAGGCTGGTGCCGTACGCGCCCGCAGCCATCAGGCCGTGCAGGACGGGCGCGTGGGCGGCGGAGAGGGCGAGCCGGTCGGGGCGCAGCCCGTCCATGCCCACCACGAGCACCTTGCCGTGCTCGGTGCCGTGTTCGGTGCCGTTCCGGCCCGGGGGCACGGCACGGCGCCGGGCGAACGGCAGGCGGGCGGAGGGCCCCGCACCCTCCGCTGCCCGCGTCCGCCCGGCGTCGGCGTCCGTCACCGGATCCCTCCTCTGTCTCACGTGCGCGTCCCGCACGTGGTGCGGGTCAGGTGCCCTGTACCGCGCCCTCGGTGGCGCCCGCGATGAAGCCGCGGGCGAAGACGGCGAAGACCAGCACCAGCGGGAGCGATGCCATCAGCACCCCGGCCATGACCATGCTGTAGTCGGTGGTGTGGCCGACGTTGAGCTGGGCCAGCTCCACCTGGAGGGTCACGTGGTCGGGGTTGGTGAGCACGATGAGCGGCCAGACGTAGTCGTTCCAGGCTCCGACGAAGGCGTAGATGGCGAGGAAGGACAGCGCGGGCCGGATCATCGGCAGCGCGATGTTCCAGTACTGGCGGAAGAACCCGGCGCCGTCGATGCGTGCGGCGTCGAGGAGTTCGTCGGGCACGCCGTTCTCGATGTACTGGCGCAGCCAGAAGATGCCGAAGGCGTTGGCCAGGGCGGGCGGGACCAGCGCCTTGAGCATGCCGACCCAGCCGATGTTCGACATGAGGATGAACTGCGGCAGGATCGCCAGCTGCAGCGGCAGCATCATGAACAGCAGCAGCGTGCCGAACAGCACCTTGCGGCCGGGGAAGTCGAACTTGGCGAAGGTGAAGGCCGCCAGCGAGTCGATGAACAGCACCAGGACGGTGGTGACGGTCGCGACGATGACCGTGTTGAGCATCGACCCGAAGAAATCGATGGTGTTCAGCACGTGCCGGATGTTCTCCAGCAGGTGCGAGCCGAAGGTGAACTTCGGCGGGCTCTTGTAGATGTCCTGGGTGGTGTTGGTCGCCATGACGATCGTCCACACGAACGGGAAGACCGAGAGCAGGACGGCCGCCATGAGGATGAGGTGCGCGGTCAGGCCCTTGGGGCGGCGCAGCCGTCGCGGGCGCGGGGCCGGCCGCGTCGGGTCGGCGGTCGTGGCGGCCGTGGTGTCGGCTGTGGTCACGGCTTCCTCCCTCGTTGGGTGATGCGCCAGTTGACGGCGACGAGGACGATGATCAGCAGGAAGAAGGCCCACACGATGGCGGCGCCGTAGCCGTAGTCGTTGTTGAGGAAGGCCGACTGGTAGAAGTACAGCAGCGTGGTCAGACCGGCCTGTCCGGGGCCGCCGAGGTTCGCGTTGGCGGCGTTGCTGGCGAACAGCACCTGGGGCTCGCTGAAGCTCTGCAGACCGTTGATCGTCGAGATGATGACGGTGAACAGGATGATCGGCCGCATGATCGGGACGGTGATCTGGAAGAACGTGCGGACCGGGCCGGCGCCGTCCATCTTCGCGGCCTCGTAGATCGAGGTCGGGATCGCCTGGAGACCGGCCAGGTAGATGATCATGTTGTAGCCGGTCCACATCCAGGTCATCAGCAGCGAGATGACCACCTTGATGAGCCACGGGTTGCTCAGCCACGGCACCGGCGAGATGCCGACCGTGCCCAGGATCGCGTTGACCAGGCCGAAGTTGTTGCTGAACACCGCGCCGAAGAAGATCGCCACGGCCACGATCGAGGTGACGTTCGGCACGTAGAGGGCGATCCGGTAGAAGCCCTTGAAGCGGCGCACCGAGTGCAGCAGCGTGGCCAGCACCAGGGCGCCCAGCAGGGTGGGCACCGTGGACAGCACCCAGATCACCAGGGTGTTGCGGATCGACAGCCAGAAGACCGGGTCCGACCAGAGGAACCTGAACTGCTGGAGGCCCACGAACTGCATGTCGCCGAGGCCGTCCCAGCGCTGGAAGGCCAGGTACAGCGAGTAGAAGACCGGGAAGAACGAGAACGCCGCGAAGATCAGGTAGAACGGCGAGATCGCCAGGTACTGGCGCCAGTACGCCAGCGGGCCGCGCCGCTTCGGCCGGACGGTGCCCGCGGGCGTGGCGCGCCGCGGGCGGAACCGGGCCGGGCCCGGCCCGCCGCGGTGTTCGGGCACCGCGGCGGGACCGGTCACCGGAGGTGACGTCATGCTCAGTTCACCCCCTGCCGCCGGGCGATCTGCTTGGCCTGGCTGACCGCGTCGTTCCAGGCGTCGTCGGGCTTCTTGCCCTTGGCCTCGATGTTGGTCAGCTCCGTCATGTACGGGGCCATGACGGCGGCGTCCGCCGGCGCCTCGTAGCTGTCCGGGATGGCCTTGGCGGCCGGGCCGAACACCTCGATGATCTTCTGCCCGCCGAAGAAGGCGTCCGGGCCCGTCATGGCCGGCATGGCGTACGCGGCCGGGGCGGCCGGGAAGATGGCCGCGTCGGTGAAGCCGCGGGCGTCGTTGGCCGGGCTGAGGATCCAACTGATGATCTTGAAGGCCTCTTCGGGGTTCCGGCACTGCTTGGGCAGGGCCAGGTAGGAGCCGCCCTGGTTGGACGGTCCGACCGGGTTGGCGCAGACCCGCCACTTGCCCTTGGTCTGCGGCGCGGCCTGCTCGATGTCCAGCGCGTGCCAGGCCGCGCCCAGCTCGGTGAGCAGGTTCTTGCCGATGGCGGCGTTCCAGCTGTTGTCGTTGATCTTGGCGTCGATGCCCAGGGTGTAGGGGCGGACGGCCGTGGTCCACGCCGCGCGGATGTGGTCCTGGTCGCCGATGAAGTGGTTGTTCTTGTCGATGAACCGCTGGGTGCCCTGGCCGACCACCACGGTGAAGACGGAGCTGATGTTGTTGACCAGGAAGCTGCCGGGGTTCTTCTTCTGCAGCTCGGTGCCGAGCGCGAAGTAGTCGTCCCAGGTCTTGACCAGGGCGGCGACCTTGTCGGGGTCGGTGGCCACGCCCGCCTTGGCGAACAGGTCCTCGCGGTAGAAGAGCGCGGTGGGGCCGATGTCGATCGGGAAGCCGATCTGCTTGCCGTCGCTGGTCTGGGCGAGCTTGGTCTTCCAGCCCAGGTACTGCGAGGAGATCTTCTTGAAGCCCAGGTCGTTCAGGTCGAGGAAGCGGGAGGCGTTGGGCAGGAAGGACGCGATGTCCTCGCCCTTGATGCCGGTGATGTCGGGCACGGAGGAGCCGCCCGCGGCGAGGGTGGTGGTGAGCTTCTGCTTGAAGTCGCCGCCGATGGACGACGCAGTCAGCTTGACCGAACCGCTGAAGTGGGTCTTCGCCTCCGCGACCACCTTGTCGCTGAGCGCACCGCCCCAGTACCACAGGGTGAGGTTCTTGCCGTTCTTGGTACCGCCCGATCCGGAGCCGCCGCATGCGACGGTCAGGCCGGACGCGGCCGCGGTGAGTGCGGCGGCCTGGAGGAAGCCTCTACGTGAAAGGTCCACGGGTCACTCCTGTTGTTCCTGTTCGTGGTACTGAGGGGCGTTTGTTCTGTGGAGCGTGGGGGCTGTGGGGCGTCGTGCTGTGGGGCTGTGGGGCTGTGGGGCCGTCGGGCCGCGGGGCCGTCGGGCTGCGGGCGGTGCGGGTCAGGGGAGCCGGGCGGGCGGGGTGACCGGGGCGTGCCGCACCGGGGGGCCCACGTCCGCCGGCAGGCGGTCGGCGAGGAAGCCGTAGGTCTTCTTCAGTTCGGGATCGGCCAGTGAGCGCCACCAGCGGTCGACGCCGTACCAGCCGGGGGCCGCGAGGGCGCCGCCGTGGTGCTGTACGGAGAGCCCGGCCGCGAGGACCGCGAACCGCAGCCGCTCGGCCAGCGGCCAGCCCCCCAGGGAGGCGGTGACGAAGCTCGCCCCGAACACGTCCCCGGCGCCCGTGGCGTCCAGGACGTCGACGTCGAGGGCCGGGACCTCGGCGTACTCGCCGGTGGTCTGGTCGACGGCGACCGCGCCGTCCCCGCCCCGGGTGACGACCGCCACCGGCACCAGCTCGGCGAGGGTGCCGAGGGCAGCGACCGCGCTGTCGGTGCGGGTGTAGGCCATCGCCTCGGTCTCGTTCGGGAGGAAGGCGTGGCACAGGGCGAGCTGGTCGAGGAGGTCGCGGGACCACTCCTGGGTGGGGTCCCAGCCGACGTCGGCGTAGACGTGGGTGCCGTTGGCGGCTGCCTTGGCGATCCACTCGCGCGGTTCGGCCTCGATGTGCACGAGCGCGGTGCGCGCCTCGGGCGGGTCGCCCATCAGCGTGTCCTGCGAGTACGGGGGTTCCTGGCCGTGCGTGACGAGGGCCCGGTCGTGGCCGGCGGCGAGCGAGACGGTGACGGGGGTGGGCCAGCCGTCCGCGGTGCGGGAGAGCGAGAGGTCGATGTCCTCCTGGTCGCACAGGACGTCCCGGCAGTACTCACCGTAGAAGTCGTCCCCGAAGACCGTGGCCAGCGAGGTGCGCAGGCCGAAGCGGGACGCGGCCACCGCGAGGTTCGCGATGCCGCCGGGGCCGCAGCCCATGCCGGCCGTCCAGATCTCCTCGCCCGGCGTCGGCGGCTTGCCGAGCCCCGTGAGGACGAGGTCGTAGAAGAGCAGCCCGGTCAGCAGCACATCGGGCCTGTCGTCGTCCACGTGCGCAGCCTCTCGTCAAAACTCGTCATTTTCGATGACGGGAATCGTGCGCTGCTCGGAGAGATTGGTCAATACCCGAGCAGAACTGAGCATGGATTTGATTGAAGATGACGAGTAGTGTTCGCCGCGTGCTGGCAGAACGACGACACCAACTCATCCTGCGGGCCCTGCGCGCCGGTGGCCCCGCTTCTGTGACCGACCTCTCCGAGCAGCTGAGCGTGAGTCCGGCCACCATCCGGCGCGACCTGGTCAAGCTGGAGGAGGACGGGCTGCTCACACGTGTCCACGGCGGCGCCGTCGTCGAGGAGGGCGACCAGCCCTTCGCCGAGGTCGCCGAGGTGCGGGTGGCCGAGAAGGACGCGATAGCCGCGTGCGCGGCGGCGCTGGTCAAGGACGGCCAGTCGGTGCTGCTCGACATCGGCACCACCGCCTTCCGGCTCGCCCGCCAGCTGCACGGCCGCCGGCTCACCGTGATCACCAGCAACCTGGTGGTCTACGAGGAGCTCGCCGACGACGAGGGCATCGAACTGGTGCTGCTCGGCGGCATGCTCCGGCGCGAGTACCGCTCCCTGGTCGGGTTCCTCACCGAGGACAACCTGCGCCAGCTGCACGCCGACTGGCTGTTCCTCGGCACCAGCGGGGTGCGGCCCGGCGGGCAGGTGATGGACACGACGGTCGTGGAGGTGCCGGTCAAGCGCGCCATGATCGGGGCGAGCGACAAGGTCGTGCTGCTCGCCGATGCCGCCAAGTTCCCGGGCACGGGCATGGCGAAGGTCTGCGGTCCCGGGGACCTGGACATGGTGGTGACCAACGCGCCGGTGGATCCGGCGACGCGGGCCTCCTTTGAGGAGGCCCACGTCGAGGTCGTACTGGCAGGAAAGGCTCAAACTTGAATCCTCTCCCCCGGAGTCGAAGGAGATTCCTGGCTCACGCTGCTCAACCGCTCAGCGAGCGATCGAGTCTTCCGCGATCAGCACCAGCCGGGTTGAGACCAGCCCGGGTTCCTGGAGCAAGTGCAAAGACACGGTGCGTGCTTGGTTCTCGCGACGCACTGAGCAGATCTTATCCGTTCATGTGGGCAGAGATCCGCCGAACTGGCGCATCTCCGTCCCTCGATCCGTTCCGTGAAGGCTCGATCGCTTCGTGGCCTGAACGCGTGGGCATCCTTGGAGGAAGCCGGTGAAACTGACGATTCTTGGCGGCGGCGGGTTCCGCGTGCCGCTCGTGTACGGCGCACTGATGACGGACCGGGCCGAGGGGCGGGTCACCGAGGTCGTGCTGCACGATCTCGACGCCGGCCGGCTGTCCGCGGTCGCCCGGGTCCTGGCCGAACAGGCGGCGGGCGTCCCGGACGCCCCCGCCGTGACCGCCACGACCGACCTGGACGAGGCCCTCACCGGCGCCGACTTCGTCTTCTCGGCGATCCGGGTCGGCGGCCTGGAAGGCAGGGCGAACGACGAGCGGGTGGCCCTCGCCGAGGGCGTCCTCGGCCAGGAGACGGTCGGCGCGGGCGGCATCGCCTACGGCCTGCGGACCGTGCCCGTCGCCGTCGACATCGCCCGCCGGGTGGCCCGGCTCGCCCCCGACGCCTGGGTCATCAACTTCACCAACCCCGCGGGTTTGGTCACCGAGGCCATGTCCCGGCACCTCGGCGACCGCGTCATCGGCATCTGCGACTCCCCGGTCGGCCTCGGCCGCCGGATCGCCCGGGTGCTCGGCGGGAACCCGAAGGAGGCCTGGATCGACTACGTCGGCCTCAACCACCTCGGCTGGGTGCGCGGCCTGCACATCGAGGGCCGCGACGAGCTCCCGCGCCTGCTCGCCGACCCCGACCTGCTCGGCTCCTTCGAGGAGGGCAAGCTCTTCGGCGTCGACTGGCTCCAGTCCCTGGGCGCGATCCCCAACGAGTACCTGCACTACTACTACTTCAACCGCGAGGCCGTCCGCGCCTACCAGCAGGCCGAGAAGACCCGCGGCGCCTTCCTCCGTGACCAGCAGGCGCACTTCTACGAGGCGGTCGCCGCCCCCGGTTCGAAGGCCCTGGACGTCTGGGACCGCACCCGCGCCGAGCGCGAGGCCACCTACATGGCCGAGAACCGGGAGACGGCCGGCGCCGGCGAACGCGACGCCGACGACCTCTCCGGCGGCTACGAGAAGGTCGCCCTGGCCCTGATGCGGGCCATCGCCCGCGACGAGCGCACCACCCTGATCCTCAACGTCCGCAACCGCGGCACCCTCTCGGTCCTCGACGGCGAGGCCGTCATCGAGGTGCCCTGCCTGGTCGACGCCAACGGCGCCCACCCGGTCGCCGTCGCCCCGCTGCCCGACCACGCCACCGGCCTGGTCTGCGCGGTCAAGGCGGTCGAGCGCGAGGTGCTCGCCGCGGCCGAGTCCGGCTCCCGTACGACGGCCGTGAAGGCGTTCGCGCTGCACCCGCTGGTCGACTCGGTGAACGTGGCCCGCCGGCTGGTCGAGGGGTACACGGGGGTCCACCCCGGCCTCGCGTATCTTAAGTAGTCAGCCGTCCGGAAAGCGCTTTCCATCCTTCTTCTGGAGACTTCCATGCACGACGAACGCCGCCGGATCGAGGAGCGCGTAGAGCGCCTCCAGAACCAGCGCATCAAGCCCGCGGTCTACGCGGCCACCGTCCCCTTCGAGGTGTCCGCCTGGCAGGCCCCGGGGGAGCCGGTGCCCTTCGAGGAGGCCGCGGCTGCCGCCTACGAGCCGTTCGCGATGGACACCCCGTGGGGCCCGCCCTGGGGCACCACCTGGTTCCGGATGCACGGCACGGTCCCCGAGGAGTTCGCGGGCCGCCGCGTCGAGGCCGTCATCGACCTCGGCTTCGTCGGCGACTGGCCGGGCAACCAGGCCGAGGCCCTGGTCCACCTCGCCGACGGGACTCCGCTGAAGGCGGTCAACCCGCTCAACCAGTACGTGCGGATCGCGAACCCGGCCACCGGCGGTGAGGTGATCGACTACCTGGTCGAGGCCGCCTCCAACCCCGACATCCTCGCCAACGACTTCCGCGAGCCCACGCCCCTCGGCGACGTGCTGACCGCCGGCGACCAGCCGCTCTACACCTTCAAGCGCGCCGACATCGCCGTCCTCGACGAGGACGTCTGGCACCTCGACCTGGACATCCAGGTGCTCCGCGAGCTGATGCTGGAGCTCGGCGAGCACGACCCGCGCCGGCACGAGATCGCGCACTCCCTCGACCGCGCGATGGACCTGCTCGACCTGGACGACATCTCCGGCTCCGCCGCCGCCGTCCGCGAGGCCCTGAAGCCGGCGCTCTCCAAGCCCGCGCACGCCAGCGCGCACATCGTCTCCGGCGTCGGCCACGCGCACATCGACTCGGCCTGGCTCTGGCCGATCCGCGAGACCAAGCGCAAGACCTCCCGCACCTTCTCCAACGTCACCTCGCTCGCCGAGGAGTACGACGAGTTCGTCTTCGCCTGCTCGCAGGCCCAGCAGTACGAGTGGGTGCGCGACAACTACCCGCAGGTCTGGGCCCGGATCCAGGAGTCGGTCAAGAAGGGCCAGTGGGCGCCGGTCGGCGGCATGTGGGTGGAGTCCGACGGCAACCTGCCGGGCGGCGAGGCGGTCGCCCGCCAGTTCGTGCACGGCAAGCGGTTCTTCATGGAGCACTTCGGGGTCGAGACCAAGGGCGTGTGGCTGCCGGACTCCTTCGGCTACAACGCGGCCTACCCGCAGATCGCCAAGCTCGCCGGCAACGACTGGTTCCTCACCCAGAAGATCTCCTGGAACCAGACCAACAAGTTCCCCCACCACACCTTCTGGTGGGAGGGCATCGACGGCACCCGCATCTTCACGCACTTCCCGCCCGTCGACACCTACAACGCCCGCTTCAGCGGCGAGGAGATGTCCCGCGCGGTCCGCAACTACGCCGAGAAGGGCGGCGCCACCCGCTCCCTCGCCCCCTTCGGCTGGGGCGACGGCGGTGGCGGCCCCACCCGCGAGATCATGGAGCGGGCCCGCCGCCTGAAGGACCTGGAGGGCTCCGCGAAGGTCGAGGTCGAGCACCCGGACGCCTTCTTCGCCAAGGCCCGCGCCGAGTACGAGGACGCCCCCGTCTGGGTCGGCGAGCTCTACCTGGAGCTGCACCGCGCCACCTACACCTCGCAGGCCCGCACCAAGCAGGGCAACCGGCGCAGCGAGCACAAGCTCCGCGAGGCCGAGCTGTGGGCGACCACGGCCGCCCTGCACGCGCCCGGCTACACCTACCCGCACGAGAAGCTCGACCGGCTCTGGAAGACGGTCCTGCTCCACCAGTTCCACGACATCCTGCCCGGCTCCTCGATCGCCTGGGTGCACCGCGAGGCCGAGGCCGAGTACGCCCGCGTCGCCGGGGAACTGGAGGCGCTCACCACCGAGGCGGTCACCGCCCTGGGCGGCGGCGCGGCCCGTGTCTTCAACACCAGCCCCTACGGCCGTGCAGAGGTCGTCCGGGACGCCGCGGGCACTCCCGTGTACGTCGAGGTCCCCGCGGGCGGCAGCGCCCCGCTGACGGCCGCCGCCGAGGCCCCGCGGCCGGTGACCGTCGAGGGCCGCGTCCTCGACAACGGGCTCGTCCGGGTGGAGATCGCCGAGGACGGCACCCTGTCGTCGGTGTACGACCTCCGCGCGAACCGCGAGGTCCTCGCCGGGCAGGGCAACCTGCTCCGCCTGCACACCGACCTCCCCAACTACTGGGACGCCTGGGACGTCGACAAGCACTACAAGAACCGCTACACCGACCTCCTGGACCCCTCGGAGATCACGGTCGCCGACGCGGACCCGCTGCTCGGCTCGATCCGGATCACGCGCCCCTTCGGCAACGGCTCGACGATCACCCAGACGGTCACCGTGCGCGCCGGCAGCCCCCGGATCGACTTCGAGACGGACATCGACTGGCACGAGGCCGAGAAGTTCCTCAAGGCCGGCTTCCCGGTGGACGTCCGCGCCGCGCACTCCTCCGCGGAGATCCAGTTCGGCCACGTCCAGCGGCCCACGCACACCAACACCAGCTGGGAGGCGGCCCGCTTCGAGGTCTCCGGCCACCGCTGGGTGCACATCGGGGAGCCCGGCTACGGCGTCGCCGTCCTCAACGACTCGACGTACGGCCACGACGTCTCCCGCACGGTCCGCGAGGACGGCGGTACGACCACCACGGTCCGCCTCTCCCTGGTGCGCGCCCCGCGCATCCCGGACCCGGGCGCCGACCAGGGCCGCCACCGCATCACGTACTCCCTGCTGCCCGGCGCCACCATCGGGGACGCCGTCGCCGAGGGCTACGCGCTCAACCTCCCGCTGCGGGTGGCCGACGCGGCGGGCGAGCCGCGGCCGGTCGTCGCCGTGGACGGCGACGGCGTGACCGTCGAGGCCGTCAAGCTCGCCGACGACGGCTCCGGCGACGTCGTGGTCCGCCTCTACGAGTCCCGCGGCGGCCGTGCCCAGGGCGTCCTGCGCACCGGCTTCCCGCTGGCCGGCGCCCAGGTCACCGACCTCCTGGAACGCCCCCTGGAGGACGCCGACGCCGACGTGGACGGCGACACCGTCTCCGTGGCGCTGCGCCCCTTCCAGATCCTCACCCTCCGGCTGCAGAGGAGCTGACCGGATGGCCATGCAACCCTGGTTCACCGACGCCAAGCTGGGGATCTTCGTGCACTGGGGCATCTACGCCGTGGACGGGGTCCAGGAGTCCTGGTCCTTCTACGACGACATCGTGCCGCACGACCAGTACATGTCCCAGCTCGGCCGCTTCACCGGCGCCAGGTACGACCCGAAGGCGTGGGCGGACCTGTTCGCCCGCGCCGGCGCCAAGTACGCCGTCCTCACCAGCCGCCACCATGACGGTGTCGCCCTGTGGGACACGGCGTACGGCGACCTCAACCTCGGCAAGGACTACCTCGGCCCCTACGCCGAGGCCCTGCGCGAGCACGGCCTCAAGGTCGGCCTCTACTACTCGCACTCCGACTGGAACCACCCCGACTACGCCTCCACGCGCAAGCCGGGCCGCCCGCCGGAGCTGGAGGACAACCGGTACTCCGAGGTGGCGGCCGAGCACGAGGACCTGGCCGCCTGGGAACGCTTCATCGCCTACCGGGACGGCCAGATACGTGAGCTGGCCTCCCGCTTCCGGCCGGATCTGATGTGGTTCGACGGGGAGTGGGACCGCAGCGAGGAGCAGTGGCGGATCCCCGAACTCGCCGCGCTGATCCGCTCCTACGTCCCGCACGTCGTCTTCAACGCGCGCATGCTCGGCGAGGGCGACTACGCGACCCCGGAGCAGGGCGCCCCCGTCGTGCCCCCGGAGGGCCCCTGGGAGCTGTGCCTGACGATCAACGACTCGTGGGGGTACCAGCACCACGACCACAACCACAAGTCCCTCGCCCAGCTGATCCGCTACTTCACCGAGACCATCGGGGGCGGCGGCAACCTGCTCCTCGACGTCGGTCCCATGGAGGACGGCACCATCCCGCAGCCGCAGGTGGAGCGCCTGGAGGGGCTGGGGGAGTGGATCCGCAGGCACGCGGAGGCGGTGTACGGGACCGGGCGCGGCCTGCCGGCCGGGCACCACTACGGCCCGAGCACCCTCTCCGCCGACCGGCGCACTCTCTACCTCACCCTGTTCGACGTCCCGCGGGCCGAGATCGGCGTCCGGGGCCTGGCGACCAAGGTGAACAGGGTCACCGTGCTCGGCACCGGCACCGAGCTCGGCCACCGGGTGGTCGGCGGGCTGCACGAGGCGGTCGGCGTCCTGTGGATCGACCCGCCGGCCGCGGCCGACCTCGACCCGTACGCCACCGTCCTCGCCGTCGAGCTGGACGGGGAACTGGAGCTGTACCGGGGATCCGGCCGCTTCTGACCCGGTTCGGGTCACAAGTCTGGATTTCTCATATGAAGAATTAAGAGAACGGTAAGTAGGCAGGTCACGGCGGCTTTTCGGGTCGCCGTGACCCTGTTGGTTCTCCTTCTGGACACCTTGAGTTCGCCTGACACCCCTGGGATGCGGGACGGCAGGGACGACAGAAAGGCATCACCGTGCGAGACCCGCGAATGTCAGCGATCGCCAAGGGGCTCAAGCGCCGGGGCCGGCTCATGGCACAGGCGGTGAGCCCGCCGCGCAAGACCCTGGACGCCATCCCGACCCAGCGCCCCGCCGAACGGCCGCAGCAGGCCGCCCCCGACTTCACGGCGCCGCTCGCCCCGCGCCTGGTGGAGTCCCCGGCCTTCGTGCTCTCCTCGGTGCGCTCCGGCTCCACGCTGCTGCGGGTCCTGCTGAACAGCCACAGCCGCATCCGCGCCCCGCACGAGATGCACCTGCGCACGGTCCACGTCCGCATGTCCCGGGAGTTCACCGCGGACGCCATGAAGGAGCTCGCCCTCGACCGCGAGGAGCTGGAGCACGTGCTCTGGGACCGGGTGCTGCACCTGGAGCTCAGCCGCAGCGGCAAGGACGTCATCGTCGACAAGACGCCGCCGAACACCCTCATCTGGCCCCGGCTGCACCGATGTTGGCCCGAGGCCCGGTTCATCCTGCTGCTGCGCCACCCGGGCGCCGTCATCCAGTCCCTGACCAGCCGCCGCGCCGACCCCGACCACGAGGCGATCCGCGCCGAGGTGCTGAGCTACGCGGAGAAGCTCGAAGAGGCCCGTCAGAACCTCACCGGCGCCCACGTCATCACGTACGAGGACCTCACCGCCGACCCCGAGGGGGTCACCCGCGGTCTGTGCGCATACCTCGGCGTCCCGTGGGAGAGCGGCATGCTCGACTACGGCAAGCAGGACCACGGCACGTTCAAGCCGAAGCTCGGCGACTGGAGCAAGGAGATCAAGTCCGGCAAGATCCAGGCCGCCCGGCAGGCCGATCCCACCGCCGAACTCCCGCCCCGGCTCGCCGAGATAGCGAAGGCGTGGGGATACCCGGTCTAGGCATCCCCACGCCTCGGCACGCGGCCGGTCCCGATGCTCAGCCGGTGAAGCCGGCCGTGATCGAGGTGAACTGCCAGTCGCTCTGGCTGATCCCGGAGCAGTTGCTCACCACGCCGCCGCCCGCGCAGCCGCGGTCCCGGTTCGCCGCCCAGAACGCGAGCCGGGCGATGTGGTGCGCGTTCCCCCAGTCACGGATCTGCGTCCAGATCGCCGGAGTGGTGTTCTCCTGCTGGTCGGACAGGCCGTTCATGCCGGAGATCCCGATGTGCGCGTAGGCCGTCGCGTCGTCCCAGCCGAACGTGGACTTCAGCTTGGTCTTCAGTCCCTCGGCCGCGGCCACGGTGTTGCCGTACATGTCGGAGCCGCCGCCGAAGTCGAACGGCATGATCGTGAAGACGTCGATGTCGGCGCCGATCGACTGGGCCTGCTCGATCAGCCGGTTGCCGTAGTACGTCGGCCCGGTGGTGGACGTGCCGAACGTGACGATCGTCTTCAGGCCGGGGTTGTTGGCCTTGACCGTCTTCAGGGCGGTCAGGATCCTCGCCTGCACGGCCTCGTTCTCGAACTCGTCGGTGTTCTCGATGTCCATGTCGACCGACTTCAGGCCGTAGGCGCTGACCACCTTCTGGATCGCCCCGGCCAGCGCGCTCGCCGAGGAGCAGTTGGCGCCGAGCTTGCTGCCCTGCCAGCCGCCGAAGGACGGGGTGACGTCACCGCCGGCCGCCCGGATCTGGTTGATCGCGGTCTGGTCGACGCCGCCGGTCAGGGCCCGGCTGCCGTCCCAGGCCGGGTTGCAGCCGCCCGAGTCCAGCACGAAGGCCATGGTGAAGTTCTTGATGCCGGTCGCGTTCATCACGGTCGACGGGCTCGGCGGGTCGCCCCAGCCCTCGTAGAGGTAGGGCGCGGCCTGCTTGAAGCCGGTCCCGCCGCCGCTGCCCGCGCTCGTCGTCACCGACACGGAGTTGGAGGCGGCCGACACGTTCCCGGCCGCGTCCCGTGCCTTCACCGTGAACGTGTACGCCGTACTGGCCGACAGTCCGCTCACCGTGGCGGAGGTCCCGGAGACGCTCGTCGCCAGGGTCGACCCGCGGTAGACGTCGTACGCCGCCACCCCGACGTTGTCGGTCGCGGCCGACCACGACAGGGACACGCTCGACGAGGTCTTCCCGGTGGAGGTCAGGTTCGCCGGCGCGGTGGGCGCCTGGGTGTCGGAACTGCCGCCGGGCCCGTCGAGGCTGATGTCGTCGGCGTAGTACGTCCCCTGGGCGTACCACCCGTGGACATAGATCTGGGCGCTGGTCTGCGAGGCCCCCGTGGTGAAGGAGACCGTCAGCTGGCTGTACTGGGACGCCGAGGTCGTCCAGGTGGACGCGCCCCCGGTCACCCCGAGATAGACGTACGAACCGCGGACCCAGCCGCTGAGCGAGTACGTCGTGTTGGGCTGCACGGCGACGGTCTGCGTGCACTGGGCGTTGTCACTGGCGCTCGCGGCCCCCGCGAGCGCCTTGGACCCGCCGTGCACGGGCGAGGACACGACCGAGCCGAGGTTCCCGGAGCAGGACCACGGCGAGAGGCTCCCCGACTCGAAGCCGGGGTTGGACAGGACGTTGGCCGCCTGCGCGGTACCGGGCAGCGCGATGGCCCCGGCGAGCGCGAGAGCGGCGGACCCGAGCAGGGCGAATATCCGACGTCTGGAACGTCTGAGCGAGTTGCGCACGCGATCTCCCTGAAGGAATGGGGGTGTTCGGGAGTTGCACGAAGGTGCAAGGAGGTGCGCAACAAATTTGGTCTGGACCAATCCACCTGTCAAGAAGGCGAACGTGAATTGGTCCATACCGGTGAGGTGAAACGCGCCCCGAAAGGGGCGCGGGGAACTGCGCGATCAGCCACAACGGACCCGCAGTCGGCCGACAACCTAGAGCGGCAGCACCGCAGCCGCAGCGTCAACCGACTCCACTTCCACGGGCAACGCCGGCGCCAACACCACGTCGGCCTCCTCCCGTGCCGTCGGCACGGACGGCAGTACCGGCTTCGGCCCGGACACCACCGCGTAGTCCTGCCCCAGGAACGGCGGCTCGATCACCCCGGGGTCCTCGCCCAGCGCCAACTGCACGGCCGCCCAAGGCGCGTTGACCCCGCACAGCGACAGCTGGTGCAGCCCGCCCGCCGGCCGCGTGTTCACGTCGAGCAGCACCGGCTGGTCCCCGTACATCCGGAACTGGATGTTGGACAGGTAGTGCAGCCCGAACCCCTCGGCGATGATCCGCGCCGGCTTCAGCCACTGGTCGTCGAGGGTGAACCCGCGCCGACGCCCGTTCTTGGTACGGCCGACGGCCATCCGGAGCTGGTTGTCCGGCCCGGTGAGGCAGTCGACGGACACCTCCGGCTCCTCCAGACGGGGCATCACCAGCCAGTCCACCGGCTGGTCGGCGCGGCGCAGCGCGTCCACGACCAGGTCGAGCTGGACGTACGGACCGGGGAACCCGTTCAGGTGAAAGAGCGAGAAGGGGGCGCGTGTGATCACCCGGAAACCCACGCCACCCGCGCCGGCGGCCGGCTTGAAGCAGGCCTTGTGCCCGCCGGCCTCCAACTCCTCGACCGCGGCGATCAGTTCGTCCGCCGTGCGGACCCGTGACCACGGCGGCACCGGGACGCCCACCGAGCTCACCGCCTCGTACGCGGTCGCCTTGTCCTCGAAGACGGCGGTCGCCTCCGGCGTCGGCGCCAGCAGGGCCGTGCCGATCGCCTCGAAGTCGGCCCGGTGGGCCACGATCGTCGACTGGTGCAGCCGGGGCACGAAGACATCGATGCCACGGCGCTGGCACTGGTCGAGGGCGTACTCGACGTAGGCGGCCGGGGACAGGCCTTCCGGCTCCAGGTCGGCGGTGTCGGCGGCGGCCAGCACGGGGGAGTCGGCGTCACCGTGCGTCGCATGGATCTCGACCGCCCGGTCGCTGGGATTTCTCCGCAGCTGATCCATGAAGAACACGTTCTCCGCGTACGTGCGGTTGAGCCAGACGCGTACGCGAGAGCGCATTAAAGCCGCCTTTCGGGGTTTTCGGGCAGGGCTCAGCGGGCCCGTGCCCGGGCAGGGTGGTTGGAGGGACACCAAACCGCCCTGGGCGAAGGGGCGTTCGTGGCGGTGGTGTTGGGGGGATCATACGGCTTTCGAGGGGCCCCGCGTGCAACGCGAGTGTTACGGATTTCCCCGTACTGTCCACGCGCGTTTTCCTGCACCGTCCGCGCCGGTTTCCTTGACGGCTCCGATCCCGGCCTCGATCCCGCACCGATGCCGCCCCGATCCGATCCCGATCCCGGTCCCGCGCCCGGCGGGGTGCCCTTGTTCCCGGCCCCCGAAGTGTGTTGTGGTGGGGGCCGACGACATGATCGGAAGGGGTGCGCGGTGGAGTCCACGGCCGGTGCCGGGCAGTTGCTGGCCATCAGCGACCTGCACATCTCGTACCCGGAGAACCGCGAGCTCGTCGAGAAGATGCGTCCGGAGACGGACGAGGACTGGCTGATTGTCGCCGGTGACGTCGCGGAGACCGTCGCGGACATCCGCTGGGTGCTTCAGACCCTGGCCGGCCGCTTCCGTAAGGTGCTGTGGGCGCCCGGCAACCACGACCTGTGGACCCACCCCAAGGACCCGGTCACCCTGCGCGGAGTCGCCCGCTACGAGCACCTCGTCGGCCTCTGCCGCGAACTGGGCGTGCTCACCCCCGAGGACCCCTACCCCGTCTGGGAGGGCCCGGGCGGCCCGGTCGCCGTGGCACCGCTGTTCCTGCTGTACGACTACTCCTTCCTGCCGGCCGGCTGCACCACCAAGGAGGAGGGCCTCGCCTACGCGCACGGCACCGGCATCGTCTGCAACGACGAGTACCTGCTGCACCCCGACCCCTACCCGACCCGCGAGGACTGGTGCCGGGCCCGGGTGGAGGAGACCGAGCGCAGGCTCGCCGAACTGCCCGAGGAACTGCCCACCGTGCTGGCCGGGCACTACCCGCTGGACCGGCACCCCACGGACGTGCTCTGGTACCCGGAGTTCGCCATGTGGTGCGGCACCACCCGGACCGCGGACTGGCACCGCCGGTTCCGCGTCGCCACCATGGTCTACGGCCATCTGCACATCCCCCGGACCACCTGGCTCGACGGGGTCCGCTTCGAAGAGGTCTCCGTGGGATACCCCCGCGAGTGGCGCAAGCGGTCCGGGGACCCGGGCAGGCTGCGCCGCATTCTGCCGATGGAGGTCGGAACCGGTGATCGAGGAGCTGCTCCCGGAGTCGGTGGTGGCCGTGGAGATGCTCGGTGACGAGGCGATCCGCGAGGCCCCGCTCTACCCCGAGGAGGCGGCGCTGGTCGCCCGCGCCGTGCCCAAGCGCCGCCGCGAGTTCGCCGCCGTCCGCGCCTGCGCCCGCAGCGCCATGGAGAAGCTCGGAGTCCCGCCGCAGCCCGTCGTGAGCGGTGCGCGCGGCGCCCCGCAGTGGCCGGACGGGCTGGTCGGCAGCATGACCCACTGTGAGGGCTACTGCGCCGCCGCGCTGGTCCGCGCCACCGACCTGGCCTCCCTCGGCATCGACGCCGAACCGCACGCCGCGCTCCCCGAGGGCGTCGCCGAGGCCGTCCTGCTGCCCGCCGAGCGGGAGCGGCTCGGCCTGCTCGCGGCCGAACGGCCCGGCGTGCACTGGGACCGGCTGCTGTTCAGCGCCAAGGAATCCGTCTACAAGGCGTGGTTCCCTCTCACCGGGAAGTGGCTGGACTTCATGGAGGCCGACATAGAGCTCGTCCCGGAGCCCGGTGAACGGCCGCACGGCCTCCTGCGCGCCCGCCTGCTGGTCCCCGGACCGGTGCTCGGCGGGCGGCGCCTGGAGGTCTTCGAGGGCCGCTGGAGCGTGGGGTACGGCATGCTCACCTCGGCCGTGGTCGTGCCGCACCCCTGACACGCCGCCGGAGTCAGGTGGGTGGGCACCAGTCGTGCAGCAGCTGGAAGAACGCCTCCTCGTTGCCCGTCAGGCCGGCGCCGGCCAGGGCCTGTTCGGCCTCGGCGAGCACGGCGGGCGGCACCACGAAGGGGCGCGGGGCGTCGGGCGGCCCGTCGAAGGCCGCGCGCACGGTGTGCAGCAGCCGCAGATAGGCCTGGACGGCGGCGCGTTCACGGTCGGTCAGTACGGCGGTGTGCATCGGTCGGCTCTCCCCGTCGGTCGTCGTGGTCACGCGCCCGGACGGCGCGGGCACACCGGGTGTACGGTGCGCACCCCCCAGCTTGCCGGTCGCCACTGACAACGCCCCCGTGCCGGGCTCCGGTTCGCTCGCTTAGCCGAGGCGAAACCTCACCGAAACGCCCTGGGGAAATGTCTTCCTACCCTGGAAGGAGTGGATTCCGGCCGGGCCTGGCAGGCCCGGGGACAGCGGGGGAGGCCCAGCCGTGCCAGAAGCGGTGCCCAGCCGTCCGCAGCGCGCCGCGCACCTGCGCCCGGTGGGCGACGGCGAACTGGAGGCGCGCCACCGGGTCGTGCACGGCTACCGGCGCGCCTACCGCATCGCCGGTGACGGACCCGCCCTCGTCCTCATCCACGGCATCGGGGACTCCTCGGCGACCTGGGCACGCCTCATCCCCGACCTCGCCCGCACCCACACCGTGATCGCCCCTGACCTGCTCGGCCACGGCGAGTCGGACAAACCGCGAGCCGACTACTCGGTCGCCGCCTACGCCAACGGGGTGCGGGACCTGCTGACCACCCTGGGCATCGAGTCCGCGACCCTCGTCGGGCACTCGCTCGGCGGCGGCGTCGCGATGCAGTTCGCCTACCAGTTCCCCGAGCGCACCGAGCGGCTCATCCTGGTGAGCGCGGGCGGGGTGGGCCGCGAGGTCAACCCGGTGCTCCGGCTCGTCTCGCTCCCCGGCGCCCATCTGCTGCTGTCCGCGCTGCGGCTGCCCGGCATGCGGCTCCAAGTGGGCCTGGCCGTACGCCTGCTGAGGCTTCTGGACACCGGCCTCGGCCAGGACGCCCCGGAACTGCTCACCCTGGTCGACGCGCTCCCCGACGAGACCTCCCGCAACGCCTTCGTCCGCACCCTGCGCGCGGTCGTCGACTGGCGCGGCCAGGTCGTCACCATGCTGGACCGCTGCTACCTCACCGAGGGCATGCCGACCATGCTCCTGTGGGGCGACCGTGACAGCGTGGTCCCGGTCCGGCACGCCCACCGCGCCCTGGAGGCGATGCCCGGCGCCCGGCTGGAGATCTTCGAGGGTGCAGGGCACTTCCCGTTCCACGCCGACCCGGCCCGGTTCGTCGCCCTGGTGCAGGAGTTCACGGCGGGTACCGCCCCGGCGGACTGGAGCCGCGAGCACTGGCGCGCCCTGCTCCTCGACGGCCGCCCCGGCACCGGCCACGACCCTGCCGAGCAGCAGGACCTGCGCGAGGCGAGCGAACGCAGCGCCACCTGAGCCGGCGCCGCGTGTCACCTGCCCAGGTACCCCAGCGAGGCCTCGATGCGGCCCGCCACGTCGTGCCGTCGCACCGGCCCGCGCAGCGCCGAACCCGCGAGCCGGGTACGGCACTTGCTGGCCAGCAGCAGCCCGAAGGTCTCCGCGTCCCGCTCCTCGGCCCGGTCGAAGCGGGTGCGCGCGGCCACCCGCTGGACGGCGGCCTCCAGCGCGGCCCGGTCGGCCTCGCCGCCCGCGTCGGAACCGGTGCCGGTGGCCGCGCCGAGGAGCCGCGCGGCCACCCCGACCCCGTCCATGTCGTGGCCGCAGTGCTCGGCGTGCATGTGCCACAGTTCGTGGCCGAGGATCACCAGCTGGTGGTCGGGCACGGTGCGTTCCTCGACGACGACCAGGTCGCGGTCGGCCAGGTCGAGCCAGAGCCCGCTGGCCGTGCCGGGCGGGAAGACGGCCGTACGGAACTGGACGGGGCGGCCCCGGCGGCGGCCCAGGGCGTCGCACAGCGCCCGGTACAGCTCCTGCGGCGGGGCGGGGGTGGGCAGGGTCAGTTCCCCGACCAGCTCACCGCTCAGCCGGCGCATGTCCCTGCCGATGCCCACTGTCCTCCCTCGGCTCACGACTGGCGGCTCACGACCGGTGGCTCACGACTGCCAGCTCACGACTGTCGGCTCACGATTGGCGGCTTACGACTGCCGGCTCACGACGCGGGCCGTTTGACGCTCTCCAGGAGCATGTCCAGCCATTCCGCGACCTTGTCCCGGTGCTGGTCGGTGGGCAGCTGGGCGGCCCGCCAGGCGATACCGCGCACCCCGTGGTCCTGGAGCAGCCGTTCCAGCGGGTCCTCGGCCGCCTCCGCCGCGGCCCGCTCCCGGTCGGCCAGCTTCTGCAACAGCTCCTGCTCGACGCGCTGCAGGGCACCGGCGAGCGCCTCGGGGTCCTCGGCGGTGAGGAACCCCGCGTGCACGCGGAAGAAGCGCTGGAGGGCGTCACAGTGCTCCATGGTCGGCCGCCGGTCACCGTTGATGAGGGCGCCGGCCTGCTGCCGGGACATCCCGGCGCCGTCGGCGATCTCCTGCTGGGTGTGCTTGCGGCCGTTCGGCTTGAGCCGGGTGCGGCGCAGCAGGTCGAGGCGTTGCAGGAAGCGGGCCTGGACGTCGGGCTCGCCCGCCGGGCGGCCGGTCAGCAGGGCCCGGACCACGGGCTCGGGAACACCTGAGGCGTGGGAGAGCCGTCCGACGTGGAGGACCTCGGCGTGCGGGACCCCGAGCCGGTCGGCGAGCGCGGTGACGCGGGCGACGGCGGCCGGCAGCTGGGCGGTCGCCGCGGCGCCCGGATCCTCGTAGCCATCCGTCACCGACAGAACTCCTACGTCTCTCAGGGGAATCACGGGCTTCTCACAAGGTGTCCCGGAAATCTCCGGCACTCGCGCGAACCCCCCGGAGAGTAGCGGGTCGTTCGAACTCACATCCAGGTCTCGCCACAACTGTGGCCAATTTCGGACGTCAACAGGCATGAAATGCCACGATAGTTGACATGACTCAGGGTGGGGCAGCAGGATCACATCGCCGCGAGAAGGCCGCATAGGCAAGAGGGGTGACCTCCCGATGGCATATCAGGCAGGTGGGCGGCGGCCGGCGCCGCGGCCCGTCCCCGAGAGCCTTGAGGCCCAGGCGTACCTCCAGGACTACGCGCTGCTGCTGGACGCCGTTCCCTTCCCGTCCCTGGTGGTGGACCACCGCTGGGACGTGGTGCTGGCCAACGACGCGTTCGAGACACTTTTCCGGGCCGTCGCCCCGCATCCCACCGCGATGCCCGGCGACAACTTCCTGCGCTTCGTCCTGTTCCACCCGGACGCCGGCGCGGTCCTCGGCGGCCACGAGGCGGGCTGGTGCCTGCCGCTGCTCGCGCAGTTCAAGACCGCCCTGGAGAGCTACGGCCACGACCACGAACTCCAGGCGATCCGCCGGGAGATCGCCCAGGACCCCATCATGGAGGCCGCCTTCCGGCAGGGCCTGCCGCACTGGCTGCGTGCGGTCGGCGAGGACGGCGCGCAGCTCGACGGAGCGGTCCGGACGCTGCTGCACCCGGACCCGCGGCTGGGCGCCACCGAGTGCCGGGTCGTCGGCGAGACCCCCAAGACCCTTCAGGACATGGGCTACGCGCGTTACACCCTGGTGCTGCGCGCCGCCCCCCGCCCCGCCGCCCCGCGCCGCTCCCGGCGGCCCGGCGGCCTGGGCGCCCATCTGACCGTCGTCCCGGCCCCCGAAGGCTGACCCGGCACCGTCGGCGTTCAGGTCGCCGACGGCGCCGGGCCGGACGCCGGCCCCGTCCCGGCGGCTCGGCCCGCGCTCGGCCCCGTCCCGTCCCGCGTCAGCCGCCCGCCACGACCAGGACCAGCGGCACGCCCCGGCACGGCACCAGCCGCAGCCCGCCGAACGCGCCCGGCCGGCCGCTCTCCAGCACCGCCGAGAAGTCCGGCCCCCTGTCCAGCGAACCGGCCAGCCGGGCCGGGTCCGCCGACGCCGCCACCCGGCCGCGGGCGTTGACCAGCCGCGCGGGTCCGGGCAGCTCGCGCAGCAACGGCAGCGCAGCCGCCTCGAAGTGCCGCAGGTACACGTCGGCGGCGGCCACGCCGAGGAACCGGCCGCCCACCTCCACCGGCGCGGACAGCGTGAGGCTGTACTCGTCCGAACAGAGGTAGTCCACGTACGGCCCGGCCACCGCCCGCCGCCCGGTGTCCCGGGGCAGCGCGAACCAGTCCCAGTGCGTGTAGTCGGAGTAGGCCGAGGTGCGCGGGTCCAGGTCGAGGAGGAGCGGCCGTACGTCCCCGGACGCGTCGCTCTGCCACCACTCCAGCCAGGCCGGGACGTCGGCCAGTGTCCCGGGCGCGGCCACGAACCCGACGCCGGAGACCAACTCCTGCCGGGTCAGGCGCAGATGAAGGCCGGGACGGAGTGCGGCGAGGTCGGCGGTCACCGGCCGGCGGTCCTCGGCGGCCACCCGGGCCAGCAGCGCGGCCGTGTCGGCGCGGGTGGCCGCCACGGCGTCGAACACCGCTTCCAGGGCGTGCCCGACCCGCGCGGCCACGTACTCCTCGGCGGCGTCGAGCGTGGCCGCCGCCGGACCGGAGGGGGCGGTGCTGCGGCTCATGGTGTCCTCCGGCGGACGGGGGAGCGAGTGCGCGGGAACGGCGCGGCTACAGGGCCAGCCGCAGGGCGATGAGCCGTGCCGTCGAGTCCCGTACGCACCGCTCGGCCAGCTCCCTGGCCGATGTGTGCGCCCCATCCTGCACGGCCGAGATTACGGACCGGTGACGGTCCGCCACCTCTTCACGATATTCGTCGTCCCCCAGCACAAGGCAGAGCAGCGCACCGATCTCCGCCTGCAGCGCGACCTGTTCCCGGGTGAGCCGGGCCGACTGCGCGGCGGCGGCCAGCTCCACGTGGAAGCGGCCGTACACCCGGCTGCGCGTCGCCGCGTCCGGCGCCCCGCGCAACTCCTCGGTGGTCCGGCGGAGCTGGTCGAGGTCGTGGTCCTCGGTGCGCTGCGCGGCGAGGTCGGCGGCGGTGCCCGACAGGGCCGCCCAGTGGTCGCCGAGGTCGCGCAGCTCCTCGGGGCTCCAGCCGCGCAGCCGGGCCGTGAGCCGCTCCCGGTCGGGCACCTCGGGGGAGGCGACGAAGCTGCCGCCGCCCCGGCCCCGGCGGGTGACCACCAGGCCCCGCTGGCGCAGGGCCATCAGCGCCTCCCGCAGGGTCACCGTGGAGACCCCGAGCTGTCCGGCGAGTTCGGTCTCGCCCGGCAGCTGCTCCCCGTCGGAGAGCAGGCCGAGCTCGATGGCGTCGCCGATCCGGCGGACCACGGCGTCGACCCGGGCCCCGCTGTCCACCGGGGCGAAGACGGCCTTTCGGGCGCCGCCCACCGTCTGGTGCTGTCTCACGGCCCACCACCCTATGCGTTGACCCAACCTTTACCTCGGAAGGGTCTTGAGCTTTGAACTATGGCTTCATATCTTTCCGGTCACCAGGTGCAACGCACGAGAACGGCAGAGAGGTTCCCGCCCATGGAGGCCAGCGCGATCCGGTTGCGGGATCTGCGGAAGTCGTTCGGCGACACGAGCGCCGTGGCCGGGGTCGACCTGGACATCCGCGACGGCGAGTTCTTCTCGATGCTCGGCCCCTCCGGCTCCGGCAAGACCACCGTGCTCCGCCTGATCGCCGGCTTCGAGACCCCCACCTCGGGCACGATCGAACTCGCCGGGCAGGACGTCACCCGCCGCGCCCCCTTCGAACGGGACGTGCACACCGTCTTCCAGGACTACGCCCTGTTCCCGCACATGACCGTCGAGCAGAACGTCGCCTACTCCCTCAAGGTCCGCGGCGTCCCCAAGGCCGAACGCCTGGTCCGCGCCCGCAAGGCCCTCGCCGAGGTCCGCCTCGACGGCTACGGCACCCGCCGCCCGTCCCAGCTCTCCGGCGGCCAGCGCCAGCGCGTCGCCCTCGCCCGCGCCCTCGTCGGACGCCCCCGCGTCCTGCTCCTCGACGAACCCCTCGGCGCCCTCGACCTCAAGCTGCGCGAGCAGATGCAGATCGAACTCAAGGCCCTGCAACGCGAGGTCGGCATCACCTTCGTCTTCGTCACCCACGACCAGGAGGAGGCCCTGACCATGAGCGACCGCGTCGCCGTCTTCCACCGGGGCCGCATCGAACAGGTCGGCGCCCCCGCCGAGATCTACGAACGCCCCGAGACCTCGTTCGTCGCCTCCTTCGTCGGCACCTCCAACCTGCTCACCGGCGAGGCCGCCCTGCGCGTCCTCGGCGAGAACGGCACCCACAGCGTCCGCCCGGAGAAGATCCGGGTCCTCGGCGAGACGGCCGAACCGGACCCGGAAGGGCACGTCGGCGCCCTCGGCACCGTCGCCGAGGTGGTCTACGTCGGCGACGCCACCCGCTTCCTCGTCGACCTGGACGGCGGCGGCCGGCTCACCGCGCTCCAGCAGAACCTCGACACCTCCGCCGAGGACGTCGCCGCCTACCGAGGCACCCGCGTCCGGCTGCGCTGGCAGCGCCGGCACACCGTCCACGTCCCCGACTGACCCGCCGTCCCTCACGTATGGAGTACGCCGTGCGCCTCACCCGACCCCTCACCGCGACCGCGGTCGCCGCGCTGCTGCTGGCCGCCTCCGCCTGCGGCTCCTCCGGCTCCGGCTCCTCGACCGGCCTCAACCCGCCCGACCTCGAACCCCTCGCGAAACTCGGCAAGTCCGAGGGCGAGGTCAACCTGATCGCCTGGGCCGGGTACGTCGAGGACGGATCCGACGACCCCAAGGTCGACTGGGTCACCGACTTCGAGAAGCAGACCGGCTGCCAGGTCAACTCCAAGGTCGCCGCCAGCTCCGACGAGATGGTCAAACTGATGAAGACCGGCCAGTACGACGCCGTCTCCGCCTCCGGCGACGCCTCCCTGCGCCTGATCGCCTCCGGCGACGCGGCCCCGGTCAACACCAAGCTCGTACCGAACTACAAGGACGTCTACAGCGGCCTGAAGAACGGCGCCTGGAACTCGGTCAAGGGCCAGATGTACGGCATCCCGCACGGCCGCGGCGCCAACCTGCTGATGTACAACACCCAGAAGGTGAGCCCCGCGCCCACCTCCTGGTCGGCCGTCTTCGACGACGCGTCCAAGTACAAGGGCCATGTCACCGCCTACGACTCGCCGATCTACATCGCCGACGCGGCGCTCTACCTCAAGGCCACCAAGCCCGAGTTGAAGATCAAGGACCCCTACGCGCTCGACCAGAAGCAGTTCGACGCGGCCGTCGCCCTGCTCAAGCAGCAGAACGCGGACATCGGCGAGTACTGGAGCGACTACCTCAAGGAGATCTCCGCCTTCAAGAGCGGCGACTCCGTCATCGGCACCAGCTGGCAGGTCATCGCCAACCTCGCCGCCGACGAGGGCGCCGAGGTGAAGGCCTTCGTGCCCAAGGAGGGTTCGACCGGCTGGTCCGACACCTGGATGGTCTCCGCCAAGGCCAAGCACCCCGACTGTGCCTACCAGTGGCTGAACTGGATCGTCTCCCCGAAGGTCAACGCCGAGGTCGCCGAGTACTTCGGCGAGGCCCCCGCCAACGCCAAGGCCTGCGCCCTGACCGCCGACAAGAACTTCTGCACGACCTACCACGCGGCCGACGAGAGCTACTGGAAGAACATCGCCTTCTGGAACACGCCCATCGAGCAGTGCCTGGACGGCCGCACCGACGTCACGTGCGTGCCGTACGCCAAGTGGGTGCAGGCCTGGACCGAGATCAAGGGCTGACCCATGGCCCTGTTCACCCGGACCGCGGGGGCGCTGTACCGGCGCCCCCGGCTCCGCCTCGCCCTGCTGCTGACCGCCCCGCTGCTGTGGCTCGCCGTGCTCTACCTCGGCTCGCTGGCCGTGCTGTTCGTCTCCGCGTTCTGGACGACGGACTCCTTCACCTCCGAGGTCGTCAAGGTCTGGTCGACCGACAACTTCCACGAGCTGTTCACGACCCCGGTGTTCCGGCAGGTGATCCTGCGCAGCGTCGGCGTCGCCCTCGCGGTGACCGCCCTGTGCGCGGTGCTCGCCTTCCCGGTCGCCTTCTACACCGCCCGGATCGCCAAGCCCAGCCGGCGCCCGCTGCTCGTGGTCGCCATCCTCACGCCGCTGTGGGCGAGTTACCTGGTCAAGGTGTACGCGTGGCGGCTGATCCTGTCGGAGGGCGGGCTCGCCGACTGGCTGCTCAAGCCCTTCGGGCTCAGCGGGCCCGGCTTCGGCCTCCCGGCCACCGTGCTGACCCTGACCTACCTGTGGCTGCCGTACATGATCCTGCCGATCCACACCGCGCTGGAGCAGCTGCCCGACAACCTCCTCGACGCGTCGGCGGACCTGGGCGCCCGCGCCGGGCGGACCCTCCGGTCCGTGGTGCTGCCGATGGTGCTGCCGTCGGTCGCCGCCGGATCGGTGTTCACGTTCTCGCTCAGCCTCGGCGACTACATCACCGTGCAGATCGTCGGCGGCAAGACCCAGCTCATCGGCAACCTCGTCTACGCCAACATCGAACTCAACCTGCCCATGGCCGCCGCCCTCGCCACCGTCCCGGTCGTCGTCATCGTGCTGTACCTGCTGGCGATGCGGCGGACGGGGGCGTTGAGCAGCCTCTGACACCAGGGTGCTACGTCACATGTCACACATGACACTCTCCCGCCCCGCGCGCATCGCCGTCCGCCTCGCCGCCGCCCTCGGCTTCGCGGTGATCTACGTCCCCCTCCTCCTCGTCCTCGTCAACTCCCTCAACCCCGACCGCAGCGCGAGCTGGCCCCCGCCCGGCCTGACCACCCGCTGGTGGTCGGCCGCCTGGCACAGCTCCGGCGCCCGCGACGCCCTGTGGACCTCGGTGAAGGCCGGGCTCGGCGCCACCGCGATCGCGCTGGTGCTCGGCACGCTGATCGCCTTCGCGGTCGCCCGGTACCGCTTCTTCGGCCGGGACGCCCTGTCCTTCGTGGTCGTCCTGCCGATCGCGCTGCCCGGCATCGTCACCGGCATCGCCCTCAACTCGGCCTTCAGCACGGTCCTGGAGCCGCTCGGCGTCGGACTCGGCCTGTTCACCGTGGTCGTCGGACACGCCACCTTCTGCGTGGTGATCGTCTTCAACAACGTCGTCGCCCGGCTGCGCCGTACCTCGGGCACCTACGAGGAGGCCGCCGCCGACCTGGGCGCCGACACCTTCCGGGCCTTCGTCGACGTCACCTTCCCGCTGGTGCGCTCGGCGCTGCTCGCGGGCGGACTGCTCGCCTTCGCCCTCTCCTTCGACGAGATCGTCGTCACCACCTTCACCGCCGGCCCGGGCGTCCAGACCCTGCCCCTGTGGATCTTCGACAACATGACCCGCCCACAGCAGGCGCCGGTGGTCAACGTGGTGGCGGCCGTACTCGTGCTGCTCTCCGTCGTCCCCATCTACCTCGCGCAACGGCTTTCGGCGGACACGGCGACCGGCAGCCGGGTCTGACACGGGCCCTCCACGCCTGCCCCGCCCCTTGCCGGCGCGGTCCGAACGACCGGCGAACCCGCGCGGTCAGAGCGCTAGAGTTGCGACGCCCCTCCGTCGACAGGGAACTCCGTTCCCGTCGAGAAGGTCGCACCGAACGCCAAGTAGGCCACCGCGGCGGCCACTTCCTCGGACATCCCCAGCCGCTGCATGGGGATGGTGCTCCGGTAGGTGTCCTTCATCGTCTCGACGACGTCGGCGGGCAGGGAGCGGTCCAGGATGCCGCTGTCGATCGGGCCGGGGCTCACGGCGTTGACGCGCACCTTGCGCGGCAGCAACTCGCGGGCCAGGGTGCGTGTCATCGACCGCAGGGCCGCCTTGCTCGCCGAGTAGACACTGAGCGCGTCGAGGCCCAGGACGTTCACCACCGACGTGGTGAGGACCACGCCGCTTCCCTCGCGCAGAAGCGGCGCCAACGCCTGCACCGTGAAGTACGGGCCCTTGGTGTTGATGCCGAACACGGCGTCGTACATCTCCTCGGTCGTCGCGTCGAACGGCGCGGAGGCAGTGACCGCGGCGTTGACGAACAGTGCGTCCACGGCGCCGAAGTGCTCCCTGACCGTGTCGGCCAGTGCCTCGATGTCCTTCAGGTCGGCGGCGTCGCTGCGCACGGCGACCGCCTTGTCCCCCAACTGCTCCAGCGCGGTGTCCAGGGTGGACCGGGTGCGGCCGGTGATCAGTACGTGCGCCCCGCCGTCCGCGAACAACCGGGCCGTCGTCAGGCCGATACCGCTGCTTCCCCCGGTGATCACGATCTTCTTGCCGTCATAAGTGCTCATGCCCCCAACCCAAATATCCACCCGTACCCCCTGTCCAAGACCTGTTCCGCATGCCGCCATGTCCCGGGCGTATGACGACACGCGACGTACGCTGGGCGAATGGACGTCGATCTGCGGCTCGTGCGCTATTTCACGGTCGTGGCGGAGTACGGCAACTTCGGCCGGGCCGCCACCAGGCTGCACCTGGCGCAGCCGTCGCTGAGCCGTCAGATCCAGCGGCTGGAGGCCCAGCTCGGTGTCCGGCTCTTCGACCGTTCGCCGCAGGGCAGCAGCCTCACCGACGCCGGTCGGGCATTCCTGCCCAGGGCCCGGATCCTCCTCCAGGAGGCCGAGCGCGCCGCTCGCACGGCCAGGGCAGCCGCCCAGCCCCGCACCGTCACCATCGGCTACGCCGAAGGACTGGTCATCACCGCCTGGGTGCAGGAACTGCGCCGCCGGCACCCTGACGCCCAGGTCCGCACCCGGCACCTCGACTGGCGGGACGCGCGCGCCCTCGCCGAGGGGCGGGTCGACGCCCTCGTCGCGTACAGGCCGCTGTCCTTCCCCACGGACGGCCTTCGGGTGACCGAGCTCCATGAGGAACCGCGGGTCCTCGTCACGTCGGCCGGACATCGTCTGGCGAGGGAGAAGGCCGTCAGCCTGCGGACTCTGTCGGCCGAGGAACTCGTGGCCTGCGTCAGCACTCCGGTTCTCTGGAGCACGCCCAGGCCGGTCGGCGACCGCCCGGCACCGCCCCCGCCGGCGATCGACGACAGCTTCGAGGACAAGCTGGAACTCATCGCCACCGGCCACTGCGTCGCGATCCTCCCTGCGGGCGACCGACGAGCCGCCGTGCGCGAGGACATCGCCCTGGTGCCGGTCATCGACATCGATCCGTGCGAGCTCGTACTCGTCACGCGCGCAGACGACCCCAACCCGCTGCTCGGACCACTGGAAGACGTCGCACGTGCATGGCTCGGCACGACCTCCCGAGGGGAGAACAGCGGACTGCGGGTCGACTGACCCCCACTGCCCCTGCGAGGTGTTCCCTCCTCCGGCTCCTCGTCCCTTACGCAAACAGCTTGCGTAACTTGCGCTACCCTTGCGTCCATGACGCGACGACTTGCGGAAGTAGCCAAGAAGGTCGGGGTCAGCGAGGCCACGGTCAGCCGGGTGCTCAACGGCAAGCCAGGGGTCTCCGAGGCCACCCGGCAGGCGGTGCTCTCGGCCCTGGACGTGCTCGGCTACGAGCGCCCCACCCAACTGCGCGGTGAACGCGCCCGGCTCGTCGGTCTGGTCCTGCCCGAGCTGCAGAACCCCATCTTCCCGGCGTTCGCCGAAGTCATCGGCGGCGCCCTGGCCCAGCTCGGGCTCACCCCGGTGCTGTGCACACAGACCAAGGGCGGGGTCTCCGAGGCGGACTACGTGGAGCTGCTGCTGCAACAGCAGGTCTCCGGCGTGGTGTTCGCCGGCGGGCTCTACGCCCAGGCCGACGCGCCGCACGACCACTACCGGCTGCTCGCCGACCGCAACATCCCGGTGGTGCTGGTCAACGCGGCCATCGAGCACCTCGGCTTCCCGGGCGTGTCCTGCGACGACGCGGTGGCGGTGGAGCAGGCCTGGCGGCACCTCGCCTCGCTGGGCCACGAGCGCATCGGCCTGGTCCTGGGTCCCGGCGACCACGTGCCCTCGGCCCGGAAGCTGGCGGCGGCGCGGGCGATCGGCGACGTGCCCGACGAGTTCGTGGCACGGGCGATCTTCTCCATCGAGGGCGGCCATGCGGCGGCGTCCCGGCTGATCGACCGCGGTGTCACCGGCATCATCTGCGCCAGCGACCCGCTCGCCCTGGGCGCCGTCCGGGCGGCCCGCCGCAAGGGGTACGAGGTGCCCTCCCGGGTCTCGGTCGTCGGCTACGACGACTCGGCGTTCATGAACTGCACCGAGCCCCCGCTCACCACCGTCCGGCAGCCCATCGAGGCCATGGGCCGGGCCGCCGTCGAACTCCTCAACGCGCAGATCGGCGGCACGGCCGTACCGGCGGAGGAGCTGCTGTTCGAGCCCGAGCTGGTCGTCAGGGGGTCGACCGCGCAAGCGCCGAAAGCCTGAGGCCCAGGAGATCCCCTCCTCTGTCGAATAATTACAGATTCTGCGTGACATCTTGCGCGGCGGTGCTGCCGGTGCTTGAGTGTGCGGCGCCCACCGGTCCCGGTGCGGCGCCCAACTGCTCCTGTTCTGGGGGGTCCACCGATGTCCAGCACCGGGTTCCGCCGTGCTCTCGTCGCGTTCGGCGTCTGTTCCTCACTCGCGCTCTCCGCCACCGCCTGCGGGTCGGGCGACTCCGACGCGGGCAGCGGCAAGACGCGCATCACCGTCAACTGCGAGCCGCCGAAGAGCGCCAAGGTCGACCGGTCGTTCTTCGACCAGGACATCGCCGACTTCGAGAAGAAGAACCCGGACATCGACGTCGTCGCGCACGACGCGTTCCCCTGCCAGGACCCGAAGACCTTCGACGCCAAGCTCGCCGGCGGCCAGATGGAGGACGTGTTCTACACGTACTTCACCGACGCCAGGCACGTCGTCGACATCAACCAGGCGGCCGACCTCACGCCGTACCTCAAGGAACTGAAGAGCTACGACACCATCCAGCAGCAGCTGCGGGACATCTACACCGTCGACGGCAAGGTCTACGGCATCCCGCGCACCGGCTACTCGATGGGCCTGATCTACAACCGCAAGCTCTTCCAGCAGGCCGGTCTCGACCCCGACCAGCCGCCGACGACCTGGGACGAGGTCCGCGCCGACGCCAAGAAGATCGCCGCGCTCGGCAACGGCACCGTCGGGTACGCCGACTACAGCGCGCAGAACCAGGGCGGCTGGCACTTCACCGCGGAGCTGTACGCGCAGGGCGGAGACGTGGTGTCCGCCGACGGCAAGTCGGCGACCGTCGACACCCCCGAGGGCCACGCGGTCCTGCAGAACCTGCACGACATGCGCTGGACCGACGACTCGATGGGCAGCAAGCAGCTCCTCATCATCAACGACGTCCAGCAGATGATGGGTTCGGGCAAGCTCGGCATGTACCTCTCGGCGCCGGACAACATCCCGATCCTGGTGAAGGAGAAGGGCGGCAACTACAAGGACCTCGCCCTCGGCCCGATGCCCGGCGGCAAGGGCACGCTCATCGGCGGCGACGGCTACATGTTCAACAAGAAGGACACCCCGGCCCAGATCCGCGCCGGCCTCAAGTGGCTCGACTCCATGTTCCTCACCCCCGGTGACGGCTTCCTCGGCGACTACGCCCGCGCCAAGAAGAACAACGCGCCCGTCGGCCTGCCCGAGCCGCGCCTGTTCACCGGCGCCGCCGACGCCAAGGACCAGGCGGTCAAGAAGGCCAACGCCAACGTGCCGGTGGAGAACTACCAGGCGTTCCTCGACGGCAACCAGTCCCTGCAGATGAAGATCGAGCCGCCGGACGCCCAGCAGATCTACTCCGTCCTCGACGGCACCGTCTCCGCGGTCCTCACCAAGAAGGACGCCGACATCGACCAGCTCCTCAAGGACGCCAACGACAAGATCGACGGCATCCTGGCCCGGGGCTGACCGCGATGACCAAGACGGCCGAGCGCCGACCCGCCCCCGCGGCGGTCGGCGCCCGACAGGCCCCGGCGCCGCCCCCGGCAGGGGACCGGAGGCGGCGCCGGTTCACCGACCAGGCCCGTGCCTACGGCTTCCTGCTCGGCGGACTGATCTGCTTCGCCCTGTTCTCCTGGTACCCGGCGATCCGCGCCGTGGTGATCTCCTTCCAGAAGTACACGCCGGGCTCGTCCGCCGAGTGGGTCGGCACCGCCAACTTCACCCGTGTCCTGCACGACCCCGAGTTCTCGGCGGCCTGGCGCAACACCCTCACCTTCACGCTGCTGGCCCTGCTGATCGGCTTCGCGATCCCGTTCGTCCTCGCCCTGGTCCTCAACGAACTCCGGCACGCGAAGGCGTTCTTCCGGGTCGTGGTCTACCTCCCGGTGATGATCCCGCCGGTGGTCAGCGCCCTGCTGTGGAAGTGGTTCTACGACCCCGGGGCGGGCCTCGCCAACGAGACGCTGCGCTTCCTGCACCTGCCCACCTCGAACTGGACCAACGGCACCGGCACCGCGCTGATCTCCCTGGTGATCGTGGCCACCTGGGCCAACATGGGCGGCACCGTCCTGATCTACCTGGCCGCCCTCCAGTCCATCCCCGGCGAGCTGTACGAGGCCGCCGAACTCGACGGCGCGAACCTCCTCCAACGCGTCCGGCACGTGACGATCCCCCAGACCCGCTTCGTCATCCTCATGCTGATGCTCCTTCAGATCATCGCCACCATGCAGGTGTTCACCGAGCCGTTCGTCATCACGGGCGGCGGCCCGGAGAACGCCACGGTCACCGTGCTCTACCTGATCTACAAGTACGCCTTCCTCTACAACGACTTCGGCGGCGCCTGCGCGCTCAGCGTGATGCTCCTGGTGCTGCTCGGCACCTTCTCCGCCGTGTACCTGCGGCTGACCCGGTCCGGGGAGGACGGATGAGCAGCGCGACCCGCACCCTGATCTCCCCGGCGACGCTGGCCCGTCCGCGCGGGAAGGCGGTCTACTGGACGGTCTTCACCGGGGTGGTCGTCCTCTTCGCCCTCGCCTTCCTGTTCCCCGTGTACTGGATGGTGACCGGGGCGATGAAGTCCCCGGACGAGATCGCCCGGACCCCGCCCACCGTCATCCCCGAGCACTGGCACCTGTCCGGCTACACCGACGCCTGGGACCTGATGCAGCTCCCGGAGCACCTGTGGAACACGGTCGTGCAGGCGGCCGGCGCCTGGGCCTTCCAGCTGGTGTTCTGCACGGCCGCCGCCTACGCCCTGTCGAAGCTGAAGCCGGCCTTCGGCAAGGTGGTCCTCGGCGGCATCCTGGCCACCCTGATGGTGCCGGCCCAGGCCCTGGTCGTGCCCAAGTACCTGACCGTCGCCGACCTGCCGCTCCTCCACACCAGCCTGCTCAACGACCCGCTCGGCATCTGGCTGCCGGCCGTAGCCAACGCCTTCAACCTGTACCTGCTCAAGCGGTTCTTCGACCAGCTGCCCCGCGACGTGCTGGAGGCCGCCGAGATCGACGGCGCCGGGAAGCTGCGCATCCTGTGGTCCGTGGTCCTGCCCATGTCCCGCCCGGTCCTCGGCGTCGTGTCGATCTTCGCCCTGGTCGCGGTCTGGCAGGACTTCCTGTGGCCGCTGATGGTCTTCTCCGACACGGACAAGCAGCCCATCAGCGTGGCCCTGGTCCAGCTGTCGCAGAACATCCAGCTCACCGTGCTCATCGCCGCCATGGTGATCGCCAGCATCCCGATGGTCGCGCTGTTCCTCGTCTTCCAGCGGCACATCATCGCCGGGATCAGCGCGGGCAGCACCAAGGGCTGACGGCCCTTCCTCCGACAGAAAGGTTCGCCCAGTGGGACAGCCCAGCCATGCCCCGAAGGACCACGAGGACCACGAGGACCGTGAGGACCGTGAGGACTATGAGGACCACGCGGACCGCGACTGGTGGCGTTCGGCCGTCATCTACCAGGTGTACGTGCGCAGCTTCGCCGACAGCGACGGCGACGGCACCGGCGACCTCGCGGGCGTCCGCGCCAGGCTGCCGTACCTCGCCGAACTCGGCGTCGACGCGCTGTGGTTCAGCCCCTGGTACCCGTCACCCATGAAGGACGGCGGATACGACGTCGCCGACTACCGGGCCATCGACCCGGCCTTCGGCACCCTCGCCGAGGCCGAGAAACTCATCGCGGAAGCCAGGGAGCTGGGCATCCGGACGATCGTCGACATCGTCCCCAACCACGTCTCCGACCAGCACCCCTGGTTCCGGGCGGCGCTGGCCGCCGGTCCCGGCAGCCCGGAGCGTGAGCTGTTCCACTTCCGCCCCGGCCGCGGCCCGAACGGCGACCTCCCGCCCAACGACTGGCCCTCGCAGTTCGTCGGCTCCACCGAACCGGTCTGGACCCGGCTGCCCGACGGCGAGTGGTACCTCCACCTCTTCACGCCCGAACAGCCCGACCTCAACTGGGCCCACCCGGCCGTCCACCAGGAGCACGAGGACATCCTGCGCTTCTGGTTCGAGCGGGGCGTCGCGGGCGTCCGCATCGACTCGGCCGCCCTGCTCGCCAAGGACCCGGACCTGCCCGACCTGGCCTCGCACCCGCACCCCCACCCCTTCGTCGACCGCGACGAACTCCACGACGTCTACCGCTCCTGGCGCGCGGTCGCCGACGCCTACGACGGTGTCTTCGTCGGCGAGGTCTGGCTCCCCGACGCCGAACGCTTCGCCCGCTACCTGCGCCCCGACGAACTCCACACCGCCTTCAACTTCTCCTTCCTGTCCTGCCCCTGGGACGCGGCCCGGCTGCGGACCTCGATCGACACCACCCTCGCCGAGCACGCCCCGGTCGGTGCCCCCGCCACCTGGGTGCTGTGCAACCACGACGTGACCCGCACCGCCACCCGGTACGGTCGTGAGGACACCGCCTTCGACTTCGCGGCCAAGGCGTTCGGCACCCCGACCGACCCGGAGCTGGGGAAGCGCCGGGCCCGCGCCGCCGCCCTGCTCTCCCTGGCCCTGCCCGGCGCGGTCTACATCTACCAGGGCGAGGAACTGGGCCTGCCCGAGGCCGACATCCCGCGCGACCGCATCCAGGACCCGATGTATTTCCGGTCGGGTGGCACCGACCCCGGCAGGGACGGCTGCCGGGTGCCGCTGCCCTGGGCGGCCGGGGCGCCGTACGCGGGCTTCGGCTCGCGGGAGGAGCCGTGGCTGCCGCAGCCGGCCGGCTGGCCGTCGTACGCCGTCGACCGCCAGCGGGACGACCCCGACTCCATGCTCGTCCTCTACCGGCGCGCCGTCGCCCTTCGCCCGCGCTTCGGCGACGGCCCGCTGACCTGGCTGGCCGCCCCCGAGGGCGTGCTCGCCTTCACCCGCGCCGACGGTGTGACGTGCGTGGTCAACCTGGGCGCCACCCCCGCCGAACTCCCCGCCCACTCCGAACTCCTGCTCACCAGCGGCCCGTTGGACGACGAGGGCCGGCTGCCGCAGGACACGGCGGCCTGGCTGGCGGACTGAGCGGCCGGTCGGCTCAGTGCGGTGGAGGCGTGTCCGACGTCGTGACCGGGTCCTCCCCCCGGGGAACCCCGCGCTTCGCCGCCTGGATCTGCTCGTAGACGTGGGTCCGCAGTTCGGCGAAGCGCGGGGCGACCCGGGTGTGCAACTGGTCGCGCTCGTCCGGCAGATCGACCTTCAGCTGCTCCTGGACGACGGTCGGCGAGGCGGACAGGACGATCACCCGCTGGCCCAGGTAGACCGCCTCGTCGATGTCGTGGGTGACGAACAGAACGGTGATCCCGCGCTCCCGCCACAGCCCCCGGACCAGGTCCTCCAGATCGGCCCGGGTCTGGGCGTCGACGGCGGCGAACGGCTCGTCCATGAGCAGCACCCGGGGCTCGTAGGCGAGGGCGCGCGCGATCGCCACCCGCTGCTGCATACCGCCGGACAGCTGCCACGGGTAGGCGCCGGCGGCGTCCGCGAGACCGACCGAGCCGAGCGCGTCGGCGACCAGCTCCCTGCGTCGTTCGCGCGGCAAGTGCTTCTGTTTCAGCGGGAGTTCGACGTTCTGGGCGACCCGCATCCAGGGGAACAGGCTGCGGCCGTACTCCTGGAAGACGAACGCCATCCCGGGCGGCGGCCCGGTCACCTTCCGCCCCTCCAGGAGGACTTCGCCGCCGGACGGGGTGAGCAGGCCGCCCATGCACTTCAGCAGGGTGGTCTTGCCGCAGCCCGACGGCCCGACCAGACAGACGAGTTCACCCGCCGCCACGGTGAAGGTGAGGTCCCGCACCGCCTCCACGCGGCGGCCGGATCCGTCGTAGACCTTCTGCAGGCCGCGTACGTCGAGCATGGACCACCCCTTCGCGAGGTTCATTCAGGACCGCCGGGTTGTCGCGCGCAGCCCGTGGTACCAGCCGAGCACCCGCCGCTCGACCACCTGGAAGACCACCGACAGCACGAAGCCGAGCAGGCCCAGCAGCAGGATCCCGGTCCACATGCCGGGGATCGCGAACTCGCGCTGGAACTGCACGATGGTGAAACCGAGCCCGTTGCTGGCCGCGAACATCTCGCTGATGACCATCAGGATGATCCCGATCGACAGCGCCTGCCGCAGGCCCGCGAAGATCTGCGGACTCGCCGAACGCAGTACCAGCGTACGCAGCCTCGCCGCGCCCGTGATGCCGTAGGAACGGGCCGTCTCCGCCATCACCGGGTCGACCGCCCGCACCCCCTCGACGGTGTTGAGGAGGATCGGCCAGACGCAGCCGCTGGCGATCACGATGATCTTCATGCCGTCGCCGATGCCCGCGAACAGCATGATGACCGGCACGAGCACCGGCGGCGGCACCGCCCGCAGGAACTCCAGGACCGGTTCGCACACCGCCCGCACCCGCCGGTACGAGCCGATGACCGTGCCCAGGGCCACGCCCACGACGGCCGCCGACGCGTACCCGGCGAGCAGCCGCAGCACACTGCGCAGCAGGTCGTCGCGGAGCCGCTGACCGGTCCAGACGTCCGGGAAGGTCCGCAGGATCGTGCGCAGCGGCGGCCAGTAGACGTCGGTGCTGCCCGCGGAGGCCAGCCACCACAGCGCGACCAGGACGGCGGGCAGGGCGAGGAGGTACCCGGCCTTCAGCAGTACGGCCCTCACACCGCCACCTCCCCGCGCACCGACTGGTGCCAGGCCAGCGCCCGCCGCTCCACCGACCGGGCGCCCACGTTGACGACCAGCCCCAGCAGCCCGGTCACCACGATCAGGGCGTACATGTCCGGCACCGCCTGCGAGGCCTGGGCGACCGCGATCTGCTGCCCCAACCCCGGAGACCCGATGACCAGTTCGGCGGTGATGGTGAGGATCAGCGCGACCGCGGCGGCCAGCCGGACGCCGGTCATCACGTACGGCAGCGCGGTCGGCCACAGTACGTGCCGGACCCGGGCCCAGGTGCCCAGGCCGTACGACCGGGCCGTCTCCTCGGCGACCGGGTCGACGTCCTGGACGCCGTACATCACCTGGATCAGCACCTGCCAGAACGAGGCGTAGACGACGAGCAGGAGGACCGAGCGGAGTTCGGTGCCGTAGAGGAGGATCGCGAGGGGGATCAGGGCGACCGAGGGGATCGGGCGGAGGAACTCGATGGTGGAGGCGGTGGCCGCGCGCAGGTGCGGGACGACCGAGAGGACGACGCCGGCCGCGATGCCGGCGCCCACCGCGACCGCCAGGCCCACCGCCCAGCCGGTGAGGGTGTCGCCGAGCGCCGACCAGAAGGCCCCGTCGGCGAGTTCGGTGCCGAGGGCGCGGGCGATCCGGCTGGTCGGCGGGAAGTAGTCCGCCTTGACCAGGCCGAGCCGCGGCACCGCCTCGCCGAGGGCGAGGAAGGCCGCGAGTCCGGCCGCGCCGAGCACGGCGTTCAGCCCCTTCACGGGACCCTTCACGGGTTTGGCCGCGGGTTCGGTCACGGCAGCAGCTTGTCCAGGTCGGGGGCCGTCTTGAAGAGGCCGTCCTGCTCGCTGAGCTTCTCCAGCGTCTCGATTGACGAACGGTTCGCCTCGGCGGGCCACTTGGGCAGCGTCACCTTGGCCAGCACGTCGGCCGGGGTCTTGGTGTAGGTGGTGACGATCTGCCGGACCTCGTCCGGGTGCGCGTCGGCGTACGACAGGGACTCCGCGACGGCCTCCTGGAACTTCTTCACGACGGCCGGGTTCTTCTGCGCGTACGACGTCGAGGTGAAGTACATGGCCACGGTGAGGTTCTGCGCCACGTCGACCAGCGGCGAGGCGATCTCGGCGGCGCCCTGCAGCTTCATGGTGGCGAGGGCCGGTTCGACGGCCATCGCCGCGTCGATCTGGCCCTTGTCGAGCGCGGCCGGCATCTGGTCGAAGGCGAGCTCGACGAAGTCCACCTTGTCCGGGTCGCCGCCCGCCTTGCGCACGGACTCGCGGACCGCGGTCTCGTTGATGTTCTTCAGCGTGTTGACCGCGACCTTCTTGCCCTCCAGCTGCTTCGGCGACGTGATGCTGCTGCCCTTCTTCACGACCAGCCCGCCGAAGTCCTTGCCGGCCACACCGGTCGAGGCCACGCCGTTGGCGATCGCCTGCACCGGCACGCCGTTGGACCGGGCGATCATCAGCGAGGTCATGTTGCTGAAGCCGAACTGGAACTGACCGCTCGTCACACCGGGCACGATGGCCGCCCCGCCCTGCGCGAGGGTCGTCGACAGCTTCAGGCCGCGCTTGCTGAAGAAGCCCTCCTTCTGGCCGAGATAGAGGGGGGCCACGTCGACGATGGGGATGATCCCCACCTTGACCGTGGTGGTGCCGCCCGACGAGGTGGCGGTCGACGACGAGCCCCCGGAGGAGCCGCAGGCCGCCGTGGCGAGCAGGAAGGTGCCGGTCGCGAGACCGGCGAGCAGACGACGCATGGCTCCTCCTGTGCAGACAACGGTGTTCCGACAGGCTGTGCGCACTGCGCACAGTGGTGCTCGATCAGGGGGTGCTGAGCGGGACGGTAGAACCGGCCGGAGGACCGGGTCAATGGGGTTGGCTGACAAAATTGTTGACAGTTACCGAACCGCGCTCTCACCGTGTTCCGGGTATCGGCCATGGAGGACCGGGAAGGCGATGAGGCCCGTGAACGCCCGCGCACCGCACTTCGTGAGGTCCTTCGAACGCGGCCTGGCCGTCATCCGCGCCTTCGACGCCGAGCATCCGGCGCGCACGCTCAGCGAGGTGGCCCGCGCCTGCGACCTGACCCGCGCCGCCGCCCGCCGCCTGCTGCTCACCCTCGCCGATCTCGGATACGTCCACTCGGACGGCCGCCTGTTCCGCCTCACCCCGCGCGTCCTGGAACTCGGCTACGCCTACCTCTCCGGCCTCGACCTGCCCCGCCTCGCCGCCCCGCACCTGGAGCAACTCACGTCACTGGTGAAGGAGTCGGCGGCGCTGTGGGTCCTGGACGGGGACCACGTCGTCTGCGTCGCCCAGGTCCCCGCCCGCCGGGTCATGGCCGCGGCCGTCGCGGTGGGGGCGCGCTTCCCGGCGCGCGGTACGGCGGCGGGCCGCGCGATGCCGGCCTCCTCGCCGCACGCCGATGGCACCGAGGACCATGTGCTGCTCGACGGCGACCCCGAGGACGGCGTGACGACACTGGCCGCCCCGGTCCGGGACCGGAGCGGCCAGGTGGTGGCCGGGGTGAGCCTCGCGGTGCACTCCGGGCGGATGTCCGCCACGAGGGTCCGCCGCGATCTGCTGCCGGGTCTCCGGGCGACCGCGGCGGCGATCGAGGCGGACCTGCGGATCACAGATCCAGCACCAGCCGCGCCCCTCGGCACCGCGACACGCAGATGAGCATGGTCTCCCCGGCCGCCCGCTCCTCCTCGGTGAGCACCGAGTCCCGGTGGTCCGGGTCGCCTTCGAGGACATCCGTCTCACATGTCCCGCAGGTCCCCTCGGTGCACGAGTAGAGCACCTCGACCCCGGCGGCCCGGACCGTGTCGAGCACGGAGACACCGGGCGCCACGGTGAGGGTACGACCGCTCTGCGCGAGGACCACCTCGAACTCCCGCTCCTCGCCCGCAGGTTGCTCCTTCGGCCGGAACCGCTCCACACGCAGCACATCCGCCGGACAGCGCGCCTCCACCGCGTCCAGCAGCGGCCCCGGACCGCAGCAGTACACCAGGGTGCCCGCCGGGACGTCGTCCAGCACCGCGCCGAGCTCCAGCAGCCCCGACTCGTCCTGCGGGGCGACGGTGACCCGCTCCCCGCCGTACCGCGCCAACTCGCCGGTGAACGCCATGGACCGCCGGGTCCGGCCGCCGTACAGCAGCGTCCACTCGGCGCCCGCGGCCTCGGCGGCGGCGAGCATCGACAGGATCGGGGTGATGCCGATACCGCCCGCGACGAACCGGTAGCGGGGTGCGGGTTCGAGCCGGAAGTGGTTCCGCGGTCCGCGCACCCGCACCTTGCCGCCGACGCCCAACTGCTCGTGGACATGGGCGGATCCGCCTCGCCCGTCCGGTTCCCTGAGGACCGCGATCCGCCAGTGGGACCGGTCCCCGGGATCGCCGCAGAGCGAGAACTGCCGTTCCAGCCCGGGCCCGAGCAGCACATCGACATGTGCCCCCGGCTCCCAGTCCGGCAGTTCCTCGCCGAGGGGATGCCGAAGGGTGAGGGCGACCACGCCGTCGGCCGCCGACTCCCGTTCGCTCACGACGAGTTCGGCTTCGTACAGGCTCATGAGGTGCGCTCCGGGGGGTGGTGGCCTTCGGGGTGGCCGAGCATCCACTCCCACATCCCGACCGGGTCCTGGGCGGTGTGCTCGGCGCCGCAGTGGCAGGTGCCGTGCAGGACGTCGGTGCCCGGCAGCCAGTCGATGCGGTAGATCTCCCCGGTCCGGCCGGTGGGTGCGCTCACAGGACCTTCTCCACGGGCTTGTCGCCCTCCTCGACCAGCCGGGCCAGGATGCGGCGGGCGGCGAGACCGCCGGTGTCGATGTTGATGCTCAGCTCCTGGTAGCCGGCCCGTTCCGAACCCAGCGTCCGCTGGAGGAGGTTGAGGGCGTCCACGTCCTGCATGACCACCGTGTGGTTGTTGCTCCGCAGGAACTCGGTGACCTCCGCGTCGTCGGTCGCCCAGTCCCGGGAGACCATCCAGAAGTCGTACACCTTGCCGTCCGAGGACGGGGTGATCGCATAGGTGATCTCGGTGTGGAAGCCGTTCGGGTCACTGCCGTCGGCCTCCGGCACCACACCGGTCGGCGCGATCCGGCTGTGCAGCAGATACAGGCACGGCGCGTGGTACTCGATGTCCTGCCAGCGCGTGATCCGGCCCTCGATCCCGGTCGAACGGGCGTAGAACGGCGGGCACTCGGCGTCGTCCATGTGCCGGCTCACCCGCACGATCCCCGCGCCCTCGTCGACCTCGGTGGTGATGGGCGTCTCGGCGACCTCGGGGGTGCCTATGTAGCCGCCGTGCAGATAGGTCTCGTGGGAGAGGTCGAGGAGGTTGTCGACGAGGAGGCCGTAGTCGGCGTCGATGGGCTCCATGCCGCGCACGGTCAGCCAGCCGGGGGAGTCGAGGTGCCGGGCCCGCGGGACGGCGCCCGCGTCGGCGAGCGCCGGGTCGCCGACCCACACCCACACCAGCGAGTCCTGCTCGACCACCGGGTAGGAGGCGACCCGGGCGGTGCGCGGGACGCGTTTCTGCCCCGGCACGTACACGCAGGCCCCGGTCCGGTCGTAGGTGAACCCGTGGTACCCGCACACGATCCGGTCACCGTCGAGACCGCTCTCCGACAGCGGGTAACGGCGGTGCACACAGCGGTCGCTGAGGGCGACGGGTGTGCCGTCCTCCGCCGACCGGTAGAACACGAGGGGTTCCCCGAGGATCGTCCGCCCGAGCAGCTCACGCCCGACCTCGTGACTGTAGGCGGCGACGTACCACTGGTTCCTGGCGAATGCGGTGGTGTGCGGCATGGCGGTTCCCGTCCCTGTCGGCGGGGCGTCCTCGCCCCGCGTGCCGTGGTTGGAATCAGGGTCGTGAGGCCTGCACCGACTCGGCAAGACGGCTTCTGCCAGGCGGAAGAACTTCTGTAAAGAGGCTGGTCAGAGCCTTGTTCTCGCAGTCCCTAGGCGCCAGGGTGGAGTGCCGCGTGCTGTGGCCGTTCGGTTCGCGCTCAAGGGCGCCGGAGGTGGCGAAAGCGAGTGCTACTACTCGCAGGGTGGGCGTTAATCGCCCAGTAATATCCACTTAGTTGCAATTAATGATGCTCCTTTGTCGGCGGATGCTCGGTACAGCGGCAAGAATCAGCATCACTGCAGGTCAAGTACTGTTCGTTTTGGAGTCTGGGGCCCTCGGGGCGAATCCGGGTCGAATCCGCACCCTTTCAGGCTGTTGAGCATGTTGCCGCTGGTCAGGGTGGTGTGAGGTCGCGTGCTGGTTCGCCTTGCGGATGGGGGTGGCGCGGCGAGCAGTCGGGCCGATGAGCCGCTGAAGAGGCACTGATGGGCGGTGGCCGGCTGCCAGGGGCTTGGGCTGACCAGCGGATTCTTCGCCGCTGGTGGCGGTCGCCTTTCGTGATCATGTCCTGCGGAAATGTCTTCAGGCGGGACGGCTGATGTGTGACGGCCCGGGAATGGTGGTTCCTGGCCGAAGCTGACCTGCCGAGCGTTTCAGGGGCCGTCCAGGAGCCGCGCGGTGGTCGGGCCATGTGGCAGAGGCCCCGCTGCCTCGCGCGGCAGCCGGCGCTCTCGCACCATCCGGTACACCACCGGAACTGCCATTCCCCGGCGCCGACATCAGCACAGCCTCGGTCGGCTCGCCGTCACCAACGCCGAACTGGAAAATCTTGGTACCGCGACGAGTTCATGGGTCCGCGAGGCCCCTTGAGCGGCGCTCATGGAAGTCCTGCTCCCGGCTGGGCAGTTGGGCGGCACACCTTTCGGCGGCCCGTAGAAGTCCCCACGTACAGCCAGCTTGATTCCCCAACCGGCAGTCACACTCAGTAGCCTCGGTGCTGGCTATGGGGACCTGGCGCATGAAGGGGTTGTGATCGTGGCACGTACCTGGCTGTCCATCCGGTTGGAGTTGGTCTCCGGGCACGGTGCAGACCTGTGGCCTCGCCCCGGCCGCGTCTTCGGCGCCGCGCGCTCGCACTCCTTCGCTCAGTTGGCCACGGCCGTCGATCTCGCCTTCGGCCGCTGGGATTTGGCCCACCTGCACCTGTTCACGTTGGCCGACGGTGCCCGGGTCAGCCCCCTGGGCTGGTGGGGCGACGAGGCCCCGGACGGCACCGTGGATGGCCATGCGACCAAGCTGAGCAGGCTGCAGGCCGGCGAGCAGTTCGCCTATGTCTTCGACATGGGCGACGACTGGGCCCACCTGTGCACGGTGGCGGAAAAGCGCATCGATCCCCTCGATGAACTCGGCGAGGCGCCCGACCGCCCGGTTCCCTACCGGGGCTGGGGCAGCCTCCCGGACCAATACGCACGCCGCTGGGACGGGGGCGACGGGGAATCACCGATGCCGAAGCGGCCGGCCCGCGGGCTCAGCGACCTGCCTCCGATCCTGCCGTGGTGGGGCGAGCGCCGCCGAGGATGACCTCACGCTGCGTATGCGCGGTGGTGGGCTGTGCCCCAGCGGCGTTCATTCGTGCCGCCTACCCGAGCGCGACACGCGTGACGCGAGGCGGCCGGGTTGTGTTCCGCCTGACGTGTCGCTCCCGGATAGTTGACGGATACCGAACGCAGGTCTTCTCCATCTCGAACAGAACCCGGCGTACAGCCCGACTCGTCTGCCGCTCTGTATTTCCGCAGGTCAGAGGCCATGTTTTCTGGCTGAACAAACTGTCCGGGTCGAGTCCGGGGCGAATCCGGAGTGTTTTCGGACCTGTGTGTCGTCCGCTCTGTCCGATCTGTCGGAGTGTAAATAGGGCAGTCCGGGTGTATTTGGTGGGTGCTGGAGTCGTCGGAAGTCCTTGGCGGTGAGCAAGAAAGGCTCGGACGCACTTCAAAGTATCGTCCGGCGTGTCCCCTTGCGAAGCGGACTGATGTCGGTCTGGAGGGTGAGGTCGGATTCCTCTGCTGGGCCTGCCCGAGGGCTGAGCACCGAGCGGGCCGACGGATTGGCTCAGGCCATCCTGGCAGCCAACACGGCGAACTATCACGGGGATGGCTCGGCAATCTGCCCGATCGTCATGCCCTCCACCGTCGATGGCCGCCCTGCACAGGTCACCGACCCCCTCACCAATGACCAGAACTGGGCATCTGGTGCTCTGGATGTGCGCCATGGACTTCCCGGCCAGTACTTCCCCCACGGGCACCGGCCTGTCGCGATGGCAGGCCGACGAACTCCGGGCCGTTGTGCCGGCATTCAACAACAGGCTCCGCAAAACCCTCGGTTGGAAAGGCGTGGCGGTCTGCACCTGGGCGTGGACTACTGCCACGCCACCAGCGGCCCGGTCACGTTCGAGCGGCTGGCGGGCACCTTCGTCCTCATCATCAACGCGGTGGGCGCCAAGCTCGACGCCGACGCCTACCTCTCCCTCCTGGCCCGTGGACATTCGTACGCCGCTCGCGGGTCTGTACCGCAAACGCGCCGGCGCCGGCAGCCCTGCTCGCCTCCCCCTCGCGTGTACGCCCGGCGGCCCACTCGCTGGGTCCTGCGCTGACTGCACCCGGCCTCCCGGATGTACGCAAGGCGTTCAGTCATCTCACACAAGACCGTTCCTGGATGAATTCCTACTGTGGCGCAGAACGGAGCGATGTGGCGGACCGCCACCGACCTCGAAGGAGACCCGGAGCGTGAGCACACACCTGACGACAGCGGCGACAGGCCCGCTGATCTCTGGCAGCACCACGACGCCGGTCACGGGCTGGCGAAAGCGGGCGGCTTGTAGCGGCACCGATGTCGAGACGTTCTTTCCGCTCCCCGGCGACTGGGCCGGCAGGCGGCGCGCACTCGAGATGTGCGGCCGATGTCCGGTGCTGACTCAGTGCCGCCAGTACGCGACCGGTCACGGGGAACGGCATGGAATCTGGGGCGGGCTGACCGAGGAGGCCCGCGAAAGAATGATGCGCCGGAAGTGACATGCCCCGGCACCGCACACGGTGCGGTCTCGTCCTCAGCCGGATGGCAGACGCCTAGTCCCGGGGGCGGAGGGAGTCTGGGACACGTCCCGTTCAGCTTCGGACCCAAGGAGCAGGTGCGGACTCCGCGGTGAGCGTTGCCGGCATCTACTGATCGTCGACCGGGACCGTCCCCGAACTCGCCAGAGCGGCAGCTACGGCCGCCGAGAAGGCGCGCGCAGAGGTACGGCTGCGAAAGGTGCGCGAGCCGGTGCCGGACGAGGCCTTCGGAGCCGACCAGGGCTGAAGCGAGCGCTGGCCCGCCGCCCCGCACATAACCGTTGCGGGCCTCCCGTCGCCTGGCTCGACGACCTGGAGTGGGTCGATCCGATCCTGCTCGGCTCGCCCACCCGCTACGGACTGCCCGCGGCCCGGCTCAGGAAGTTCATCGACACCACCGGTCCGTTGTGGGCGCAGGGACGGCCGGTGAACAAGATCTGCTCCGTGTTCACCGCGACCGGGACGGCCCACGGCGGCCAGGAGCCGACGATCCTGGCGATCGACGAAACTTCCGTCACTGGGGCGCGATCATCGTTCCGCCCGGCTACGCCGAACCCATCCAGTTCCAGGCAGGCAGCCCCTATGGCACCAGCCACGTCTCCCCGGAACGGCGAGATCCCGCCGGGACCGGTCGAACCGGCCGCCATGGACTTCCAGGCCTGCCGCGTCGTGGACATCGCCCGGCGTGTGCGCCCGCAACCGCCCATGTGGCCCGGCATCCCGGCATCCCGAAGGACGAGAGCCCGGGCCTGCTGCCGGGGTGGGTACAGCGCTGATCCCGCGTTCCGCCGAAGCGCCCCACCCGTACTCATGTCGGGTGGGGCACTTCGTCGGTCGCGGGGTCCGGGGCCTTGCCCGGCTCAGACGCCCACCGGCTCTGCGCCGCCGACGTCCTGCAGGACGCGACGTTCCTGGAAGGACGCGGTGATGCCCCCGATGCCGTAGACGATGCTGAACAGCCCGAAGACGGTGGCCAGCGAGACCGCACCGATGTCCGGCCGGACGAACAGCACGAAGGCCAGCGCGACCGACACCAGGCCGGTCAGGATGAACAGGGCCCGCTCACCCGGCTTCTCTCCGCGCTGGAAGGCCAGGCCGATCTCCAGGCCACCCGTCAGCAGGGCATACGCGGCGATCCAGATCGTGAGGGCCATCGCGGTGATGCCGGGCCAGGCCAGGGCGACCACGCCGGCGACGACATCCAGCAGGGCAAGGAGCAGCCAGCCGAAGACTGGACCCATCCGGTCGCTGCTGAAGGCGCGCATGGTGTCCGTCGCCGCGCCCATGAACGCGTAGACGGCGAACAGGATGACGAAGGCGCCGATGGTGATGCTGGGCCACACTACGGCGACCACTCCGACGGCAACCGCCAGCAGACCGCGCCAGAGCAGTGCGTTGGGCGAACTGAGCATGATGATCTCCCACTCGATGAAAGTCTCGCCTGGGTCCGGACGCGAAGCGAGGGATGCCGGTGGTGCCGTCCGGCTCTGCTCGAGTCGTGTCGTCCACCCTGAACGCTAGGGCGGCCGGCCTTGCTGCTGATCCGTCATCCGACTGCGTTCCCTACTTCATCCCAGGGGGCGGATCGAGCCGTGTCCGGGCCTGCTGCGGACATGCAGGATGCGGTGCAGTCATGTGACGGAAGCCCGGGCCCGCGCCCCGGCGAGAGCATCGGTGCTGTCCGCGCAGCAAGGAGTCCACATGGTCACAACAGCGCCAGTTCGTCCGGGTGTCGAGGACCGATGGCGCCGCTCGGCATCGCCGCTGCGGTCGCGGCAGTCCGCCCGGGGCCGAGGGGAGAGCCTTCGCTCTGCGGACATGGGCGAGCGCATGGGTGATCCGACCGGCGGCCGACCGTGATCGAAGGCCGACGCATCCACCTCGCCACGGACGTCGTCAGCCACTCCGCCGCGGGCGCCTCGCAGGGCCCGCCGGATCCGGTGATCGACGCCCCGCAGCAGCAACCGGTCCGCCGGGCGGCCGACCTGTGGCGGCTGCTGCTGTCCCTCGCCGCGCTCACGGCGACGGTGCTGCTCGCGGTCGCGACGCGGGATTTCGCCCGGTCCGCGCAGGAGGGGCTGCTCAGCGCGGCGACCGCGCTGCCGCCCGGGCTGCGCGACGGTCTGGTGGGACTGGTGCAGGGGTGCGCTCTGCTCGCGCCGACCTCCGCACTGGCACTGTGGGGTACGCGGCGGCGGATCGACCCGGTCCAGCGGGTGGTACCCGCGGCGCTGCTGGGCGCGCTGACCGCATGGTCCCTCACGCACCTCGCGCTGGCGCGCAGCAGGCCGGATCTGTGGCCGGAGGTACTGGCCGGCCGGGCCGGTCTGGTGCACGCGGGCTGGCCCTCGGCGGTCTACCTGGCCGCCTGCGCGGCGGCGGTCGTCGGGGCGGGTCCGTGGCTGGGGCCCCGGGCCCGGCGGGCGTTGTGGTCGCTGACCGCCGCGTGTGCGGTGTTGAGCGTCGCGGCCGCCGCGATCGTGCCCCTGGACGCCGTCGCGGCGCTCGCCGTGGGTGGCGCGGCGGGGTCGGCCGTGCTGTTGCTGGGCGGAGCCCCGACGGACCGCCCGGCGGCACAGGCGGTCGCCGACGCCCTGGTCGCCAGCGGAATCCCGGTCTCCACCCTGCGTGAGCTGCCCTCGGACGACCAGCGTCCCGGTGCGGGGACCGTCTACCACGCCGAGACCGCCTCCGGTTCCCGGTTGGCGGTACGGGTGCTCGCCGCCGAGGACCACAACCGCGATCTGTTCCACCGGCTCGCCCGTCGGACGCTCCTGCGCCACCCGGCCGACGCGACAGCCCGGTCACCGCTCGGGGCGGCCGAGCACGAACTGCTCATGCTCGTCTTCGCGGCCCGGACCGGCGCCCGGGTGGACGAGCCCGTGATGGCGTATCCGGTGGCCGGGGGCGGCGCGCTCGTGGCGACCGTCGAGAAGGGCTCCCGTGTGCTGTCCTCGCTGCCGGACTTGGAGCTGACCGACGACGTGCTGGAAGGCGTGTGGACGTCCGTGGCCCGACTCCAGGAGCACCGGCTCGGTCACCGGGCACTGCGCCCGGAGCACGTCCTCGTCGAACCGGGCGGCGAGTCCCGGCTCTTCGCGTTCGCGCGCGCCCAGCTCGACGCTCCCCCCGAGGTGCTCGGCAGCGACATCGCCGAACTGCTGGCGACGACCGCGATACGGGTCGGCCCCCAGCGCGCCACCGTGTGTGCGCTCGCCGGCCTAGGACCGGACCTGCTGGCGACCGCCCTGCCCTACTTACAGCCGCTCGCCCTGATCGGCCCGGCGCGGCACGACGTCGCCCGGTACGACCAGGCCCGCGCACGCGCCGCCAGGGAGGGTGCCCGCCGACGGCGGACGCTGCGTGCCGGCGGCCGTCCGAGTCTGCTGCGTGATCTCGCCGCCGAGGTCGAAACAGCCAGTGGTGCGCCGGCGGCCGCGCCGGCGCATCTCGCGCGCTTCACCTGGAAGAGTGTTCTGGGCCTGCTGGGCGCGTTCCTGGTCCTCCACCTGGTGCTGCCCCAGTTCGCGAACGCTCCGGCGGCCCTCGACGCGCTGCGCGACGCCAACTGGTGGTGGGTGCTCGCGGTGCTGCCCGTGACCTTCGTCTCGCAGGCGTTCTCGACGTGTCTGCAACTGGGCACCATCCCCGACCGGCTGCCGTTCCTGCCCACGTACTGGGTGCAGTTCGCCAGTTCCTTCCTGAACCGGATCACCCCGGGCAACGTGGGCGGCATGGCGCTCAACCTGCGCTATCTGCAGAAGACGGGGATCGAGACCGGTGCCGCCACGGCCTCCGTCGGGCTGCAGAGCCTGGCCGGTGCGGTCTCCAACGCGGTTGTCGCCGCGGTCTTCTTCGCCTTGGCGGGGCAGCACCAAGGCGGAGTGCGTCCGGACCTGCCCTCCGGCCAGAAGGTGCTGTGGGCCATCGCCCTGACGCTCGCCGCCGGGAGCCTGCTCGCGCTCACCCGGCCCGGCCGGCGCTTCCTGGGCGAGAAGGTCTGGCCGTTCCTGCGCGCGGCCGGGTCGACCATTGCCGGGATCGCTTCCCAGCCGGCCAAACTCGCGGTGGGCGTCACCGGCGCGCTCGGCCTGCCTCTGGTCCAGGTCGTCGGTATGGCGCTGAGCGTTCACGCGTTCGGCGGCGGGCTTGCCTTCCTCCAGGTCGGTGCCGCGTACATGGCGGCCCGCCTGATCGCCGGCGCGGCTCCCGTGCCGGGCGGTCTGGGCGCCCTGGAGGCCGGTCTCATCGCCGGTCTGACCACGCTGGGCATGGCGGCCGGGGCGGCCACGTCGGCCGTCCTCGTCTACCGGCTCCTCACGTTCTGGCTCAACGTCCCCATCGGCGCGGCGGCGCTCGGGGACGTGCAACGCCGGAACTACGTCTGAAAGAAGACTCGAGTACGCAGAACGAGCAGCCGATACCGTCGCCCACGCTGCTGTTCAGGACGCGGGCCCTTCGTGCCCACCGGACCGGAGCGGCTCCCGCGAGGATGTCGCTCGTAGGAGGGATGAACATGGCTGGGCTGATCGGTCGTGACTCCGAGACGGCTCAGCTGGAGTCGCTGTTGGACGGCGCGTCGGCCGCCTCCCCGGCCGGCGGGGCACTGCTGGTGCGCGGCGAACCCGGGATCGGGAAGTCCGCGCTGCTGGAAGAGGCGGCCGGCCGGGGACGGGACCGCGGGATGCTCGTGCTGAACTGCTCGGGCGTGAGCGGTGAGGCGCATCTCGCGTTCGCCGGTCTGCACCAGATGCTGTGGCCGGTGCGTGCCGATGCGGACGCGCTTCCCGCCGTTCAGCGGAACGCGCTGTTCGCCGCACTCGGGCTCGTCGACGCGCCCGTCCCCGGCATCCACCTCGTGGGGCTGGCCACGCTCGAGTTGCTGACCGAGTGTGCCCGGCGGGCTCCGGTGCTGATGGTGGTCGACGACGTCCATTGGCTGGACCGGCCGACGTCCGAGGTGCTGGCGTTCCTCGCCCTCCGGCTGCACGCGGATCCCGTCGTCCTGGCGGCCGCGTGCCGCGACGGCGAGGGGGACGCCGGTCCGCTCGACACGGCAGCCCTGCGGGAGCTGCGGCTCGGGCCGCTCGACCCCGCGGCGGCAGCCGCCCTGCTGGACTCCTACGGCAGGCTCGACCCTCGGACGCGCCGGCGCGTACTGGAGGTGGCGGTCGGCAACCCGCTGGCGCTGGTGGAGCTGCCCACGGCGCTGCGCGGCAGGCCCGATGACACCGACCCGCCCGCGTGGCTGCCACTGACGGCCCGGCTGGAGCGGGCGTACGCCGACCGGCTGGCCGGGTTGCCGGAGGCGAGTCGGACCGCGTTGCTGGCCGCCGCTCTCGGCGGCGACGCGCTGGCCGAGGTGCTCGACGCGGCAAGCCGGGTGGCGGGCACGGAGGTGTCCGCGGCGGATCTGGCCCCCGCCGTGGCGGCGGGGCTGGTCGAGATCGACGCGGCTCGGGCGCGGTTCCGGCACCCGCTGGTCCGCTCGGCGGTCCACGAGGCGGCGAGCGCGGCACGGCGCGGGCAGATGCACGCCGTGCTCGCCGAGGTGCTCGCCGACGCGCCCGACCGCGCGGTCTGGCACCGGGCGGCGGCCACGGTGGGTCCGCACGAGGAGGTGGCCGCCGATCTGGCACGGGCCGCGGCGAGGGCGCAGCTCCGCGGCGCGACGTCGGTGGCGGCAGCGGCCCTCGCGGAAGCGGCCCGGCTCACCGCGCAGCCGGCGAGGCGTGGGCATCTGCTGCTCCGCGCCGCGGAGCAGAGCCATGAACTCGGCCAGTGGCAGACCACGCTGAGGCTGCTCGACCAGGCGGAAACACTGGAGCTGGACCTGGGGGATCAGATCCAGCTGCGCTGGTTCCGCGAGGTCCTCAGCCCGGCCAGCAGCACCGGCACGCCGCCGCTCGCGGATTTCGCCGACATGGCCGACCGGATGCGTCGGGCCGGGGACACCGAGTTGGTGCTGGACGCGCTGCTTCGCGTCGTCATGCGCAGTTGGTGGTCCAGCCCGGAACCGGAGTCCTACCGGCGGCTGGCCGTGGTGGCCGAGGCGAGCGCCGCGTACGACGCCGATCCGCGCCTGTTGAACATCATGGCGCTGGCGGATCCCCTCGGGCGCGCCGCGGAGGTGCGCAGCCGGCTGAGCGACTGCCCGCCCGCCGTCGTCTCCGCCGCCGGCTACCTCCTCGGTCTCGCCGCCCAGGCCGCCGGGGCCACCGACCAGGCTCTCGCGTTCCACACCGCCGCGAGCGCGACGCTCCGGGAGCAGGGTCAGCTTGGGCTGCTCGGCGAGTGCCTGCTCGCCAAGTCGTGGGTGGCCCTCCTGCTCGGCCGGCTCGACCTCGCCCTGGCGGCGGCGGACGAGGGCGGCCGGCTTCTCGCCGAGACCCGCATCCCGTTCTGGGCGACCGGCACGCAACTCGTGACGGCGATCGTGGCCGGCCGGCGGGGCGATGCCACGACCGCCGCCGACCTGACCGGCCGGGCCGAGCGGGTGCTCGCGACCGCCGGCATACCGTCCATGCTGACCCAGGTCCACATGGCCCGCGGCGCCGCGGCTCTCGACGCGGGCCGCTTCACCGAGGCCTACGAGCAGCTGGCGCGCGTCTTCGACCCCGACGACATCACCTACCATCCGCAGATGCGGGCCTGGGCGCTGGCCGAATACGTCGTCGCGGCGAGTCGCAGCGGCCACCAGGACGCCGCTCGCGCGCGCTGCGCCGAACTCAGCGAGGTCGCGGCCGCCACCGGCTCCCCGCTGCTGCGCGCAGGCCTCACCATCGCCGCGCCGATGCTGGCCGATGACGACGCCGCCGGGGCGCTGTTCGACGAAGCGCTGCGCGCCGACCTGAGGGCGTGGCCGCTGCATCGCGCCCGCCTCCAGCTGGCGTACGGCGCCTGGCTGCGCCGCCACCGCAACGTGGTCGAGTCCCGTACGCCGCTGCGCGCGGCCCGTGACATGTTCGACGCACTCGGTGCCACCGTCGAAGGAGAGCGCGCCCGCCAGGAGTTGCGCGCCTCGGGCGAGGAGAGCGGCGGGCGCGTGCCCGGCGTGCTGGACCGGCTGACGCCGCAGGAGTGGCACATCGCCCGGCTCGCGGCGCAGGGTCTGTCCAACCGGGAGATCGGCCAGCAGCTGTACCTGTCGCACCGGACGATCAGCAGCCACCTGTACCGGATCTTCCCGAAGCTCGGCATCACGTCGCGTGCGGAACTGGCCGCCGTCCTGGCGACGGCCCCGGACGCGGAATCATGACGTCGGATCACGGCGTCGGATCACGACGTCGGCCTCGGCCACGACCGCTGGGACGCGCTCACCGACCGGGGTCGCTCGCCGCCAACGCTTCGCGGAGCTGTGCGCGTGAGGTGATGCCGAGCTTGGGAAAGATGTTGTACAGGTGTGAGCTGATGGTCCGGTGCGACAGGTACAGCTGCTGGGCGATCTCCCGGTTGGAGAGCCCCTGCGCCGCGAGCCGGGCGATCTGCCATTCCTGTGACGAGAGTTGCGGCGTGCCCTGCGCCCGGACGCGCTTCGTCTTCAGACCGGTGGCCCGCAGCTCACGGCCGGCCCGAGCCGACCAGGCCGCGGCGCCCAGTGTGTCGAACACGCTGAGCGCGGAACGCAGCGTGGTGCGCGCCTGAACCATGCGCTGCCCGCGGCGAAGCCACGCACCGTAGGCGAGGTCGAGCCGGGCCCGGTACCACGGGGAGGCCGCCGCGCTGATCTCGAACGCTTCCCCGAACAACTGCTCGGCGTCGCCGTCGTCGGCGAGCGCCACCCGCGCGTAGTACATCGCGCGCATCACGCCCCCGGCGGGTGTACTGTCCAGCACCGGCTCCAGTCCCGCCAGGATCGTCCGGCCCTCCGCCACGTTCTCGCTCGCGGCGGCCGCCTCGGCGAGGTAGTCGATCGCCCAGACCTGCTGCACCGGGTGGTAGGCGTGGTCGCCCTCGTCCATCATGCGCCGGAGCTGGTGGAAGGCGTTCTCGGGCTGCTGACGGCCGAGCTCGATGAGTCCGTGGGAGAGCTGGGCGCCGTTGATGACCGCCTCGTTGCCGCTGAGGAGGGCGACCCGCTCCGCTTTCGCCAGCAGCCTCTCGGCCTCCTCGGTCTGGCCGCGGAGCCCGGCGAGATTGGCCCGGCCGAGCGCCGCGCACGCCTCCCACACCGGCTGCCGGGTCTCGGCGGCCAGCCGCTCGGCCTCCTCCGCCGCCGGACCGGTGAGGTCCCAGCGGCCGAGGTACATGGCGGCGAACGTCTGCAGGACGAGGACCTGGGCCAGCAGCCCCAGCCGTCCCTGCAGGCGCAGACCGTCCAGGGCGGGGCGGGTGAAGCGCAGGGCCCGGCTGAACTCGCCGCTGACGAACGCCGCACGTGCGAGCAGCCCGGTGGCCGCGGGGTCGACGTCGTCGCGCTCGGCCCACTCGGCAAGGCTGTGGACGACATGGCGGTGGCGGGCGAACCCGCCGCCCACCGCCCATGAGGCCAGCAGCCGGGGGTCCGCGTCGCCCAGCGGCAGGCTGCCGGTCAGGCTGTCGGCCGTGGTCACCACGTCCGTGCGGATGGCTTGTCCCGGCTCGGACCACCAGCAGCGGATGGTGGCACCGACCAGCAGATCGGCGGCCAGGTCGAACTCACCGTCGCCCCGTGCGCGGACGGCCGAGGCCAGCAGCCGCCGGACGCCGGCCACGTCACCGGGGGTGCCGTCGTCGAAGGCGCTGTCAAGCCAGTTGAGGCGAGCCTTCGCGGCGGGGTCCAGCCTGAGGGCACGGGCCCGGTCGATGAGCTGCTGAACGCTGTCGGGGCGACCGCGTTCGAACGCGATCTCCGCTGCCCGCAGCAGCCTTCCGCCGCGGTGGCCGTCGTCCGCGGACAGTTCGGAGGCCCGCTCGAGCCACGTCTCGGCCGAGGACGGCGCGCCGCGTTCCAGCGCGCGCTCCGCGGCGGCGTCCAGCGCCTCCGCGACCTCCTCGTCGACTCCCGTCGTGGCCGCCGCCAGGTGCCAGGCGCGGCGGTCCGGATCTGCGCCGAGAGCCTTCGCCAGGGCCCGGTGAGCGGCGCTCCGCTCCTGCGGAGTCGCGGACTGCCAGACGGCCGAGCGGACCAGCGGGTGCCGGAACTCCACCCGCGGGCCGTCGACCTTCAACAGGTCCGGCCTGATGTCGAGTACAGCCTTGTCCGACGCGGCCCCAGGCCCCGCGAGGATCTTCGCCGCGGCGTCGAGATCCCTGACCCGGTCGCCGTCGTTCACGGCCGCGAGCAGGAGCAGCCGCCGGGCTTCGGGACCGAGTTCCGTCAGCCGGGCGGCGAACGCCCGCTCCAACTGCGTGGTGAGCGGCAGTACGTCGAACGCGCCCGTGGGGTGTCCCTTGAGAGCGAGCGGCAGTTCGACGAGTGCCAGCGGGTTGCCCTTCGCCTCGTCCAGGATGCGCCGTTCGACCACGGGCGACAGGCTCGGGGCATGCAGCGCGAGCAGCCTGCGTGACGCCTCCGGGTCCAGCCCTTGCAGGACGCTGACGCCGACAGCGGGATCGCCCAAGGTGCGGTCCTGGTCCTCGGGCACCGGTCGCGACGCGATCAGGAGGACGACGGGTTCCGAGTCCAGCCGCCGGGCCAGGAACTCGATGGTGTCCCGGCTCGCGGCGTCCACCCACTGCATGTCGTCCACGATCAGCAGCAGCGGTTGCGCCGAGGCGGCGTCGGCGATGAGTTCGAGGGCGGCAAGAGCCACGAAGAACCGCTCCGGCGCCTGTTTCGAAACGCTCATGCCGAAGGCGCCCAGCAGTGCTTCCCGGTGACCTTCGGACAGCGCGTCCGCCTTCGGCAGAACTTTCCGCAGGAGATCGTGCAGGGCCGCGTAGGGAAGATGGCGTTCGGACTCCGCACCCCGGGCGGTCAGCACGGTCATGTCGCGGCGCCGCGCCTGAGTGGCCGCGGCCGCCAGCAGTGAGGTCTTGCCGATGCCCGCCTCGCCCCTGATCACGTGGGTGCGACCCCGGTCGGAGACGGTGTCCAGCAGGCCCGTCACCATGCCGAGATCGGCGTCGCGGCCCACCAGGTTCTGGCTGCGTGAGCTCTCGGTCATCGCGCGCATCGCCGCCCTTCGCCGGGGCCCGCAAGGCGCCCACCGCACATCTTCAGTATTTCTTCAGTCACCTTACTGAGGACAGGACGTACTGATCTTCATATCTTCACCACAGGTCGGATCGGGAAGTTGGGGGCTCGGATGGTCGACTTTGATCTCGCTGGCCGGACCACCGAGCTCACGGCATTGCGGGACCGGATCCACCGACTTCCCTCCCAGGGCGGCGCACTTGTGGTTCGCGGCGAGCCGGGGATCGGCAAGTCCTCTCTGCTGGATGCGGCGGCGCGGCTGGCCGAGACGGTGGGGCACCGCGCGCTTCAGGCCACCGGGTTCGAGTCGGAGGCCAGGATTCCGTTCGCCGGGCTGCACCAGTTCCTGAGGCCGGTGATCCATGCGGCGGATCGGTTGCCCGCGACCCAGCGGCAGGCGCTGCTGTCGGCGCTGGGTGTCGACGACGGGCCGTCTCCGGAGCTGTTCAAGGTCGCTCTCGCGGTGCTGAACCTGCTCGCTGAGCTGGCCACCGAGCGTCCGGTCGTGGTGGTCGTCGACGACGTCCACTGGCTCGACCAGTCCAGCCAGGACGTGCTGACGTTCGTCGCCCGCCGGGTCGACCGCGACGCCGTTCTGGTCGTAGGGGCGATCCGCAACGGTCACGCGAGCCCGTTCGCCGGGGCCGGACTGCCCGAGTTCGAGGTGGCCGCGCTGGACGACGCGGCCGCGCGCGAGGTGCTGGCCACGCGGGCCGCCGATCTGAGTGCCGCGGACCGGGACCGCATTCTGCTGGAGGCGCGGGGCAACCCGTTGGCGCTCGTGGAACTGCCGGAAGCCTGGCGGTCGTTGGGAACCGAGGGCAGGCAAGCGCCCCTGTCGACGGTGCCGTTGACCGCGCGGCTGGAGCGGGCGTTCGCGGGCCGGGTCGGCGACCTGTCCGGCGATGCTCGTGACGCCGTCCTGGTTGCCGCCGTCGACTATGACAACGATCTTTCCGAGATTCTGGCGGCGACCTCGGTCCTGTCCGGGCGGGCAGCGGACGTCGGCGTGTTCCACGCCCCGATCCAGGCCCGGCTCCTGACGGTCGACGGAACACAGGTGCGGTTCCGCCACCCGCTGGTCAGGTCCGCCATCCTGCAGGAAGAACCTCTGGCGCGTCGGCTCGCGGCCAACGCGGCTCTCGCGAAGGCGCTGGACGCCGACCCCTACCGGCGCACCATGCACCGGGCCCAGTCGATCCTCGGCCCCGACGACGAGGTCGCCGACGAGCTCGAGGCCACGCACACCATCTCCCTCAGGCGCGGTTCGGTCACCTCCGCGATCTGGGCGCTGGAGCGTTCGGCGCAGCTCACCACCGACTCGGCGACGCAAGGCAGGCGACTGCTGCTGGCGGGGGAGCACGCGTTCGGGCTGGGACGGGCGGACATGGTCGACCGGCTGATCACGGCCGCCGCGCGCACCGAACTGTCGGAGCTGGACCGGGCCAGGATGGAATGGCTCAGGGAGATCTTCAGCGACGGTGTCCCGGGCGACGCCGGGCGCGTGCTCGAACTGTGCGAGATCGCCGAGCGATCGGCGTCCGCAGGCGACTTCGACCTGGTGCTCAACCTGCTGCTCGGCGCCGCACTGCGATGCTGGTGGGCCGATACGGGTCCGCAGGCACGGGCGCGGGTGGCCGCCGTCGCCGAGGCCCTTCCCGTACCCGCGACCACCCCGCGCCGCCTTGCGGCCCTCTCGGTCGCAGAACCGGTTCTGCGCGGTGCCGTGGTCCACGACGTGCTCTCCCGGATGTCACCGGCGGGCGACTACGACGCCGACGCCCTGCGGCTGCTCGGCATGGCCGCACATGCGGTGGGCGACGCCGTCCGCGCCGTCGACCTGCTGAGCAGGTCAGCACAGAAGCTCCGGGAAGAAGGCCGGCTCGGCCTGCTGTCGCACGTGTTGACCATGCAGATCAACAACTATCTGTGGATGGGCGACTGGGACCGCGCGCTCGTGGTCTCGGAGGAGGGCCACCGGATCGCGGCGGACACCGGGCAGCCGGTGTGGACCACCGGGTCGATGAGCCAGGAGGCGATCCGCTTCGGGCTGCGCGGCGAGACCGAGCGGGCGCTGAAGATGGCGGCACAGGTGGAGGCGGAGGCCGGTCGGGACCGGCTCAACGACCTGCTCTGCTGTGTGCAGCTCGCGCGTGGCCTGGCGTGGCTCAGCTCCGGGCAGTACGAGTTGTCGTACGAGGCGCTGCACAGGCTCTACGACCCTGCCGACCCCTCCTACCACCCGCGGGAGTCCTTCGACGGAGTGATGTTCTTCGCCGAGGCCGCCGCGCACAGCGGCAACCGGCAGGACGCCGCACCGGTCCTGGCCGAACTGGAGCGCGTCGCCCGGATCACGCCCTCACCGCTCCTGCACATCCATCTGCTGTACGCCCGTGCGGTACTCGCGGAGGACGCCGATGCCGAGAAGTTGTACGCCACCGCGCTCGGCCACGATCTCAGTCGGTGGCCGCTCGTCCGCGCCAAGCTCGAACTGGCCTACGGCGAGTGGCTTCGCCGGCACCGAAGGGCGGCCGATTCCAGGACCCCGCTGCGCTCGGCCCTGACCACCCTCAAGCTCATCGGCGCCACCGCCTGGGCGGAGCGGGCCCGCGCGGAGCTGCGGGCATCCGGCGAGCGCATGTCCGAGCGGCAGGCCTCGGCCCTCGACGAGCTCTCGCCGCAGCAGCTCGAGATCGCCAGGCTCGCGGCCGACGGCCTGTCCAACAAGGAGATCGGGGAACGGCTCTACCTCTCCCCCCGGACCGTCGGCTCCCATCTCTACCGGATCTTTCCCATCCTCGACATCACCACCAGGGCACAGCTCGCGGCCCGGCTGGAGGAGAGGTGAGCGGGCGGGAGGAAGAGCCGCCCTCCCCGGGCAGCGTTCCTTGAGAAGCCGCCCAGGGCGCACGTTGCGCGGGGCGCCGGTGCCGCCATGCAGCCCCAGGTCCTGCCGAACACGCCGTCCATCAGCAGCATCGCCGTGTCGCAGCGCACGCCGTCGGCCTGTTCGCCGATCGGCCCCGGCGTGTCCACCGCCACCGTCCACGGCTCGTCGCTGACGGCGTTCAGCTGGACCACGTCCGGCCAGGGCGGGGAGTACGGGTCCCGGCCGCGGGCGTAGACCTGGCCGCCGGCCTCGATCGATCCGCCGATACGACGCCTCACCGAAGCGGCGTATGCGGGCAGCGGGTGCGCCGCCTTCGTCAACCGACCGTGGACGACACGGCCGCACAGGCAGGCGGAGGCGGCCGTGGGCGTACTGCAGACGCCGCCCCAGTCGTTTGACCGAAGCCGTGGGCCCGTACCCCCGGCAGGGTGAAGGCGGTTCGGTCCCCGCCCGCACCGCCGGAGCGGGGACCGGGATCCGCCCTGCTCACCCCGCACGTCGTGCCGGCGAACGGCACACGTCCGTCGACGAAGGGACGCACCATGGCCGACCAGGTGCCTCAGACTCAGCCCGCACCACCCGCTGCCGAGAAGGGCGGCGCCACGGGCCGCCTCGCCGAACTCTCCCAGAAGGCCCAGGAAGCGCAGCGGACGGTGGAGGCGAGCGTCGCCGAGGACCGGCAGAAGCTGTCCGCGGCCGTGTCCGCCGCGAAGGACAAGGCCGAGCAGGGCGCCCAGAAGCTGCAGGCGGGCGGCAAACAGGCCGAGGAGAACGTCGTCGGCAGCTGGAACCAGGTGCAGACGTCGTGGCACGAGCATGTCGCCTCGACCCGCAAGAAGATCGAGGAGCGCAAGGAGGAGCGGGATCTGAAGCGCCTGCAGCGGGCCGCCGACGACGCCGAGGACTACGCCGTCGACGCGATCGCCTTCGCGATCGCGGCCGTCCAGGAGGCCGAGTACGCCGCCCTGGACGCCGTTCTGGCCAGGGCGGACGCGGACGACGCGGCGGGCGGCTCGCAGTGAGCCGCTGACCGGCCCCGAACGCCGGCGGACAGCGAAGACGCCCAACCCCGAGGAGGTCCGGCGAACATGTCTGCAATTCCGGTCGGCGGCCTGGTCCCCCAGGCCACCGACGATCCCGCTGAACTCGTCGTCCGCAACGCGAAAGTCCACACGGGGGACCCGGGCCGCCCGCAGGCCGAGGCCCTGGCCGTCCGCGGCGGCGTCATCACGGTCGTCGGTGACGACACGGACGTCGCCCCGCACATCGGGCCGGCCACCAAGGTCGTGGACGCCCTCGGCCGGCGGATGGTCCCGGGCCTCAACGACGCGCATCTGCACGTGATCCGCGGCGGGCTCAACTACGTGCTGGAGCTGCGCTGGGACGGGGTGCGTACGCTGGCCCAGGGCCTGGCGATGCTGCGGGAACAGGCCGCACGCACCCCGAAGGGCCAGTGGGTGCGGGTGGTGGGTGGCTGGTCGGCCGAGCAGTTCGCCGAACAACGGCTGCCGACCGTCGCGGAGCTGAACGCCGCCGCCCCCGACACACCGGTGTTCGTGCTGCACCTGTACCAGTCGGCGATCCTCAACCGGGCGGCGCTGAACGCGGCCGGATTCGGCAAGGACACGCCCGACCCGAAGGGCGGACAGATCGTACGCGGCCGGGACGGGGCACCCACGGGCATGCTGCTGGCCGCGCCCAGCGCCCTCATCCTCTACTCGACCCTGGCCAAGGCGCCGGTGCTGGAGGGCGCCGACCGGAAGACCTCGACCCGTCACTTCCTGCGCGAACTCAACCGGTTCGGACTGACGTCGGCGATCGACGCCGCCGGCGGCTTCCAGAACTTCCCCGACAACTACGCCACCGTCATCGAACTCGCCGAGGCCGGGCAGCTGTCGCTGCGCATCGCCTACCACCTGTTCCCGCAGACCGCGGGCCAGGAGATCGACGATCTCACCCGCTGGATCTCCATGGTCCGCCCCGAGGACGGCGACGCGTGGCTGCGGCTGAACGGGGCGGGCGAGAACCTCACCTGGGCGGCGGCCGACTTCGAGAACTTCACCGAGCCGCGTCCGGAGCTCGCCTCCGGCTACGAGGCCGAGTTCGAGAAGGCGGTGCGCCTGCTCATGGAGAACGGGTGGGGCTTCCGGCTGCACGCCACGTACGACGAGACCATCCGCCGCGATCTCGCTGTCTTCGAGAAGCTCGCCGCGGAAGGACTCTTCCCGGCCGGGAACCGGTGGCTGTTCGACCACGCGGAGACCGTCTCCGCCGACAGCCTGGACCGCATCGCCTCCCTCGGCGGCGCGATGTCCGTCCAGAACCGCCTGTCGTTCCAGGGCCGGGCGTTCCTGCGCCGCTACGGACCCGGTGCCGCCGCCGACGCCCCTCCTGTCCGGGCCATGCTGGACCGTGGCCTGACCGTCGGCGGCGGCACCGACGCCACCCGGGTCTCGTCGTACAACCCGTGGGTCGCGCTGCACTGGCTGGTCAGCGGCCGGAACGCCGGCGATCTGGTCCTGCGCCCGCCGGCGAACCGCGTCGACCGGCAGACCGCGCTGGCGATGTTCACCCGCGCGGGCGCCGCGCTGACCGGAGAGGAGCAGGTCAAGGGCGTCCTGCGGCCGGGATGCCACGCAGACCTCGCGGTCCTGTCCGACGACTACTTCACCGTGCCCGAGCCTGCGATCGCGCACATCGAGTCGCTGCTCACGGTCGTCGGCGGCCGGATCGTCTACGCCGCCGGCGAGTACGAAGGCCTCGACGAGGAGCTGCCGTCGATCAGCCCCGCCTGGAGTCCGGTGGCGCACTTCGGCGGCTACCAGGCGGCCCAACCGGCCGCCGTCGCCGGCGCCCGCCAGGCGGAGCTGCTCGGGCAGGCCGTGGCCGAGTCGGAGCAGCATCGCCGGTGGCGCGTGGCGCGCGGTCTCGCACCGGACGGCCCGAGTTCGGTCTTCGACCCCTGCTTCGCCGTCTGAACTCCCCGGGACGGGCCTGGCGTTCGAGCCGCCCTTCCGGGAGACCGATCACCGGCTCCCCACCCAGAAAGGTCCACCCTCATGGTAGATATCGCCGAGGTCACCGCGGCTCCCAGCCCCGACCTGCTCACCCCCGACAACTGCGCGGTGCTGTTCGTGGACCACCAGCCGCAGATGTTCTTCGGCACCGGAAGCGGCGACCGCACCGCCATCATCAACGCCACGGTGGGGCTGGCCAAGTCCGCCAAGGCGTTCGACGTGCCGGTCGTGCTGAGCACGGTGGCCGCCGAGTCCTTCTCCGGCCCGATCATGCCGCAGCTGCCGGCGGTCTTCCCCGACCAGAAGATCATCGACCGCACCACGATGAACGCCTGGGAGGACGTCTCCTTCGTCGCGGCCGTCAAGGCGACCGGCCGCAAGAAGCTCGTCATGGCCGGGCTGTGGACCGAGGTCTGCGTCGTCCTGCCGGTGCTCTCCGCACTCGCCCAGGGCTACGAGGTCTACGTGGTCACCGACGCGTCCGGCGGCGTCAGCCCGCAGGCCCACGAGCACGCGATCCAGCGCATGGTGCGCGCCGGGGCCGTCCCGGTCACCTGGCTGCAGGTGCTGCTGGAGCTGCAGCGGGACTGGGCCCGCACCGAGACGTACGGCGCGGTGACGGACGTGGTGAAGGAGAACGGCGGGGCGTACGGCCTCGGCATCGTCTACGCGCAGGCCGTCTTCGGCGCCCACGCCGCCGGCTGACCGGGACACGCGGACGTCAGGGACGGGCAGGGCGCGATGGACGCCGGACTGTTGGTGCTCCGGCTGGTGGTGGGGCTGCTCATCGCCGGCCACGGGGTACAGAAGGTGAGCTTCCGGCTCGGGGGCAACGGCTTGGCGGGCGGGACCGAGGAGTTCCGCCGCGACGGGTTCCGCGGTGGTCGGCTGACCGCGCTCGTCGCGGGCGTCAGCCAGCTCGGCTCCGGCCTGTTCCTGGCGGCGGGCCTGCTCACACCGCCGGCCGCGATGGCCGCCATGGGCGTGATGACGGTCGCGGCCACCGTGAAACGGCCCCATGGCCTGTGGGTGCAGCACGACGGCTACGAGTACCCGCTGGTCCTTGTCGCCGTCTGCGCCGCGCTGGCCCTCACCGGGCCCGGTCGCTGGTCCCTCGACCACGTGCTGGGCCTCACACCGTGGCCGGTGTGGGTCGCCCTCGCGGCGATCGTGACCGGCCCCGCGAGCGGACTGCTGACCCGCCTGGTACTGCACCAGGAAGCCACCGCACCGGAGGGGGTGTCCCATGCGCAGGCTGCTGACTGACGCCGCCCGCACGCTCGCGCCGCCGACGGGGGACCGCCACGGCCCGCTGCCTCCGCTCCTGCTGACGCTGACCGTGGTCACCGGGCTGGTCGACGCGGTGAGCTATCTGGGGCTGGGGCACGTCTTCGTCGCCAACATGACCGGAAACGTGGTGTTCCTCGGTTTCGCGCTGGCGGGCGCCCCCAGCCTGTCCGCGCTCGCCTCCGTCGTCGCGCTGGCGGCGTTCCTCCTCGGCGCACTGGCCGGCGGCAGGCTGGGAGGCCGGTACGCCGCGAACCGCGGACGCCTGCTGACGGCGACCACCGGCGCGCAGACGCTCCTGGTCGCCGTCACCGTCGCCGTCACGGCGGCCACGGACGGCGAGGTCACCACCGCCGTCAAGTACACGCTGATCATGGCCCTCGGGCTCGCCATGGGACTGCAGAACGCGGTGGCGCGCCGCCTCGCCGTCCCCGACCTCACCACGACCGTGCTGACGCTGACGCTGACGGGGCTGGCCGCGGACTCGGTCCCGGGGCCCGACGCGGCGCCGCGCCAGGGCCGGCGGATCCTGTCCGTGCTGGCCATGCTGGTCGGCGCCCTGGTCGGCGCGGCGCTCCTGCTGCACGGACATCTCGTGCTCGTCCTGGGCCTTGCCCTGCTGCTCCTGGCGCTCACCACGGCGGTGACCCGGCGTCTGTCCGCCACCGGCGCGCCATGGACCCGGCCGCCGTCCTGAGGCTCACGCAGTCTTGACCCCGTTCGGACAGAGGCGCCGTCCTCCCCGACGGGCTGGACCTGTCCCTCACCCGCCAGGAGCTCGTGATGTCCGCGCCCGCCCCCACTCGTACGAATCGACTTCACGCATGGCTCCTGGAAGGCCTGTCGGACATGGCCAGGCAGCAGACGGGGCCGCAGGCGGAGAAGCGCAGCGCCCACCAGGGGCAGCCCTGGTGGCGGGTGATGTGCCTCACCGGCGTCGACTATTTCTCAACCCTCGGCTACCAGCCCGGCATCGCCGCCCTCGCCGCGGGGCTGCTGTCGCCCGTGGCGACCATCGTGCTGGTCCTGGTCACCCTGGCTGGCGCGCTTCCCGTCTACCGCCGGGTGGCCGAGGAGAGCCCGCACGGTCAGGGCTCGATCGCCATGCTGGAGCGGCTGCTGCCCTTCTGGAAGGGCAAGCTGTTCGTCCTGACGCTGCTCGGCTTCGCCGCGACCGACTTCCTCATCACGATCACCCTGTCCGCGGCGGACTCCTCCGTCCATCTGCTGGAGAACCCGCATGCGCCGCACTGGCTGCACGGCCGGCAGATGCTCGTCACGCTGCTGCTCATCGCGCTGCTCGGGGCGGTGTTCCTCAAGGGGTTCCTGGAGGCGATCGGTGTCGCCGTCGCCCTGGTCGGCGTCTATCTGACGCTGAACGCGGTCATCATGGTCACCGGCCTGTGGCAGCTGGCGACCGAAGAGCACGTGATCACCGACTGGACCACGGCGCTCACGGCGGAACACGGCAACGTCCCGGCCATGATCGGCGTGGCGCTGATCGTCTTCCCCAAGCTCGCACTCGGCCTGTCCGGGTTCGAGACCGGCGTCGCGGTCATGCCGCACGTCGAGGGCGACCCGGGCGACACCGAGGAGCGGCCGAGCGGCAGGATCCGCGGCGCCAAGAAGCTCCTCACCACGGCCGCGCTCATCATGAGCGGGTTCCTGATCGCCTCCAGCTTCATCACCACCCTGCTCATCCCGGCCGAGGAGTTCCAGCCCGGCGGCGCCGCCAACGGACGGGCGCTGGCGTATATGGCGCACGACCATCTCGGCAGCGCCTTCGGCACCGTCTACGACGTCGCCACCATCGCGATCCTCTGGTTCGCCGGCGCCTCCGCCCTGGCGGGACTGCTCAACCTGATGCCGCAGTACCTCCCCCGCTACGGAATGGCTCCGCACTGGGCCCGCGCGGTGCGGCCCATGGTCATCGTCTTCATCCTGGTGGCGTTCCTGGTCACCTGGATCTTCGACGCCGACGTCGACGCCCAGGGCGGCGCCTACGCCACCGGCGTGCTCGTGCTCATCTGCTCCGCGGCCGTCGCGGTGACCATCGCGGCCCACCGGGCCGGACAGCGCAACCGGACCGTCGCGTTCGCCGTGATCTCGGTGGTGTTTGTCTACACCACCGTCGTCAACGTCGTCGAGCGGCCCGACGGCGTCAAGATCGGCGCCTGCTTCATCGCGGGCATCATGATCCTCTCCCTGGCCTCCCGGCTGGCCCGCGCCTTCGAACTGCGGGTCACCGGCGTGTCGTTGGACCCGATGGCGGAACGCTTCGTCCGCGACACGTCGCACCGCACCATCCGTTTCATCGCCAACGAGCCCGACGAACGCGACGCCGCCGAGTACCGGGACAAGATCCAGCAGATCAGGGCCGACAACGAGGTCCCGCCGGAAGACGACCTGATCTTCGTCGAGGTCACCGTTCCGGACCCCTCGGAGTTCGAGGCGTACCTGACCGTACGCGGCGACGTCCTGCACGGCCGCTACCGCGTGCTGACCGTGGAGCACTCCGCCGTCCCCAACGCCCTGGCCGCGTTCCTCCTGCACGTCCGCGATCTGAGCGGCCGACGCCCGCACATGTACTTCGAATGGTCCGAGGGCAACCCCTTCGCCAACTTCCTGCGCTTCTTCCTCTTCGGCCAGGGCGAGGTCGCCACCGTCACCCGCGAGGTCCTCCGCGAGGCGGAGCCCGACCGGGCGAAGCGCCCTCGCGTCCACGTCGGCTGAGCGCCGCCTCGGGCAGTGGCCGAGGCCGGCCGCGTGCAGAAGCGGGACGAACGTCGCCGGGCAGCATCGCCGGCGACGACGCCTCGGCGTTCACGTCGGAGTACGGGCATGCTCCGGCAGTCATTTGACTCAAGGCCCGCCGCTGAAGAACTTCTACGATTCCTGGAGAAGGGCGGAGCGTACCGGGAAGACTGGGGGGACGCATGCACGAGGCCGAACTCCTTGGACGCGACGGAGAGTTGAGGATCCTGCGGGAACTGACCGGGAGGCTGCCCGGTTCCGGTGGCGCGTTGGCGCTTCAGGGCCGCCCCGGCGTCGGCAAGTCCGCGTTGCTGCGGGCCGCCGCCGACCATGCCCGGTCCACGGGATGGCAGGTGATCGGGGCGGCGGGGCGCGCCGGTGGCGCACCCTTCAGCGGCCTGCGTGAACTCCTGCAACCGGTGCTCGGCTCGGCGGGCTCACTGCCCGCGGGACAGGACAGGGCCCTGCGGTCGGCGTTCGAGACCGGGTCGGCGCCGCCGCCGGAGACGTTCAGGGTGGCGCTGGCCGCGCTGAACCTCATCGCCGCGAGGGCGGCCGAGCGGCCCGTGGTGCTGATCGCCGACGACGTGCAGTGGTTCGACAGGCCCTCCCAGGAAGTACTGGCCTTCATGGCGCGCCGGGCCGATCACGACCCGGTCGTCATCCTCGCGGCCCTCCGCAGCGGATGGACTCTTCCGGGCATGCCGGTGCTGGACGTGCCGGTGCTGGACGAAGCCTCGGCGCGGCGGCTGCTCGCCCGCCGTGCGGCCGCGCTTCCCGCCGCCGTGCGCGAGCGCATGCTCGGGGAGGCACTCGGCAACCCGCTCGCGCTGGTGGAACTCCCCGCGGCATGGCACCCGGCCGGCCCTCCAGGCGCATGGGCCCACCTGCCGGTGAACTCCGCCCTGACCACGGCGTTCGCGGGCGGGCTCGGCGCACTGCCGGACCAGGCGCGGGACGCCCTGGTGATCGCGGCCGTCACCCACACGGGAGAACTCTCGGAAGTCCTGGCGGCCGCCTCCGTTCTGACCCGTCGGCCGGTGCCGGTGGACGCCCTCGACAGCGCGGTCGCAGCCCGTTTGATACGGCTCGACGGGACGAAGGTCCACTTCCTTCATCCAGTGGTCCGGTTCGCGGTGCTGGATGCCGAGGCCCCGGCCAGGCGGCGAGCCGCCCATGCCGCTCTGGCGCAGGTGCTGGCCGACCATCCGGACCGGTGCACATGGCATCGTGCCCAGTCCGTCAACGGCCCCGACGACGAACTGGCGGACGAACTGGCGGATGCCCACGTTCCCCTGCTCCGGAGTCACGGAGTCGTGGCGGCCATCTGGGCGCTCCAGCGATCGGCGCAGCTGACCACGGACTCGGCCACCCGGGGACACCGGTTGCTGGGTGCGGCCGAGCACGCGTACGGCCTCGGCCGCACACGCCTGACCCACGCTCTGATCGACGAGGCCGAACGCCAGCAGCTCGGCGGCACGGACCGGGCGAAGGCCGGGTGGCTGCGCGACATCTCCGAGGCAGGCCCGCAGGCGGAGCCGGTCCCGGCGCGCGCGCTCGACATCACCGAGCCCACGGCCGGCGATCCCGGCCTGGCTCTCGACCTGCTGCTGAGTGCGGCGCTGCGGGCACAGGGGGCGGATGCCGGCTCCGCCCGGCGAGCCGGCATCGTCGCGGCCGCCGACCGGCTGACGGCCACGGGCGACCCACGCCACATCGCGGCTCTCGCGCTGACCGAACCCGTGCTCCGCGGCCGGGCGGTGGCCGGCCGGCTGCCGTCGACCGCGGCGGTGTCGGCTCTCCCCGACGCGGACGGGCTGCGGCTGCTCGGTATGGCCGCGCACGCGATCGGCGACCCGATCCGCGCGGTCGACCTGCTCGGCCGGGCGGAACCGGTCTTCCGCGATCAGGGCCGGCTCGGCCTGCTGTCGGCCGTGCTCCTCACCCAGGCCGCCGACCTGCTGCTGCTGGGGGACTGGCCGCGTGCGGCGACCCTCGCCGACGAAGCGCGCCGGATCGTCGCCGAGACCCGGCAGCCGGGCTCCATCGCCGCGCTGACCGGCTTGGACGCGGTCGCCGCCGGGCTGCGCGGGGAAAAGGAGCGGGCATTGGAGCTGGCCGACACCGTGGCCGCATGGGAGCGCGCCGATCTGGTCCCGGGGCTGCGGCTGGCCCGCGGCCACGCACGGCTCGGTGCCGGGCAGTACACCGAGGCGTACGACGAGCTGAGGCCGCTGTTCGACCAGCCCCGTGAGCGTCTGACGTGGCAGAGCTTCACCGCGCTGATGCCGTTCGCCACGGCGGCGGACCGCAGCGGCGCCCGCCGTGACGCCGCGGACGTGCTCGCGGAGCTCGAGGAGGTCGCGCGCATCACCCCCGCCCCGCTGCTGCACGTCCAACTGCCGTACGCACGGGCCGTGCTCGCTCCCGAGTCCGCGGCCGAGGAGCTGTACATGGCGGCGTTGGGCCAGGATTTGGCCCGCTGGCCGCTCGTCAAGGCCCGGACGGAACAGGCGTACGGACTGTGGCTGCGGCGCCGGCGCCAGTCCGCCGAGGCGCGCCCGATGCTGCTCGCGGCGCGGACCACGTTCGAACTCGTCGGGGCCTGCGACTGGGCCGGGCACAGTGGCACTCAGGGAGCCGACGGCCCGCTCCCGTCCGTCGTGGACCTGTTGTCGCCGCGGGAGAAACTGATCGCCGGCCTGGCCGCGGAAGGGCTCTCCAACCGGGAGATGGCGGAACGACTGCACCTGTCGCCCCGTACGATCGCGGCTCATCTCTACCGGGTCTTCCCCAAGCTCGGAATCAGGTCGCGCGGTGAGCTGGGGTCCGTGCTGGAGCGGCCGGAGACGGCCGTGACCGACGGCTGAGACCAGCCCCGCGCCGCAGCACCGGATGAGCACCCGGGATCAGTCGGATGACCCAAGCCGCCGACCGCGCCGGGTGCTTACCGTGGCCGCACTGAGGGGTCGTCGGAAGGAAGCCATGGGTACGGCGATGCTGGTCGGAAGGCGGCGGGAGATCGCGGTGCTGACGGGGCTCCTCGACCGTACGCCGCCGCGGAGCGAGGTGCTGCTGATACTCGGGGATCCGGGCATCGGCAAGTCGTCGCTGCTCAACGAGGCGGAGTCCCAGGGGCGGGACCGGGGCTTCCGGATACTTCGGCTGGTCGGCGTGGAGGCGGAGGCAGGTTTCCCGTTCGCGGGACTGCACCAGATGGTCCGTCCGGTCCTCGACCGGGTCTCGCTGCTTCCGCGGAACGAGAGCGATGCCCTGTCGGCGGCGTTCGGGCTGGCCGAGGGCCCGCCGCCGGAGCCGTTCCTGATCTCCATGGCGGTCGTCAACCTGCTGGCGGCCGTGGCGGAGGACGAGCCGGTGCTGGTCCTGGCCGACGACGTGCAGTGGCTGGATCCGCAGTCGCACGAGGTGCTGACGTTCGTCGCGCGGCGCGTGACCGGAGCAGTAGTGATCATCGCTGTGATGCGCACGGGCCACACGGGCCCGTTCCTCAACGCCCGTTTTCCGCAGCTGGACGTCGGCGGCGTGGACGACGACGCGGCGGCGCGGATCCTGGCGGATCACGCCCCCGGGCTGGGTCCGGCCGAGTGGCGGCGCATCCGGGACGAGGCACGCGGTAATCCGCTGGCGCTGCGGGAGTTGCCGGTCGCCATGACGGCTCTGCGGCCGGGCGGCGGCGCCCGGCTCGTCGCGGACGCCGGCCTGCGTCCGCTGAGCCTGTCCGACCGGCTGGAGCACGCGTTCGCGGGGCGCGGTGCCGAGCTGCCCTCGGCGACCCGGGACGCCTTGCTCGTCACGGCCGTCGATCCGACCGACGAGCTCACCGAAATCATCGCGGCGGTCTCGGTCCTGCGCTCGGACGAGGTCACCCCCGAGGTGTTCGCCCCGGCGCAGGCGGTCGGGCTGGTGACCGTGCGGGACGGCCGCGTCGCCTTCCTGCATCCCCTGATGCGGTCGGGCGTCCTCCAGGCCGAAACCCTGGCCCGGCACCAGTCGGCCCACAGCGCGCTGGCCGATGTCATGGCCGATCCCTACCGGCGGACCTGGCACCGGGCCCAGTCGATCGTGGGCCCGGACGACCGGATCGCCGACGATCTCGAGGCCAACGCCGCCCAGGCCCTGCGCCGGGGCGCGGTGATAGCGGCGATCACCGATCTGGAGCGGTCGGCACAGCTGACGAGCTGGTCGGCGCGGCGCGGACACCGGCTGCTGATGGCCGCCGAGCACGCCTTCGGACTGGGCCGTGGCGACATGGTCAACGCGTTGCTCCAGTCGGCGGCTAGGACCGATCTGACCGACCTGGACCGGGCTCGCATGGAATGGCTCCGCGAGATCTTCGACGACGGCATCCCCGGCGACGCCGTCCGTGTCAGCGAGCTGTGCGACATCGCCCTGCGGTCCGCCGCCGCGGCCGATGCCGATCTGGCGCTCAACCTGTTGTTGGGGGCGGCCCTGCGCTGTTGGTGGGCCGACACCGGGCCGGCCGCCCGGGAGCGTGTGGCCGACTGTGTCGACCAGCTGCCCGAGGCCGCGGACGACCCGCGCTGCGTCGCGACCCTGGCGGTGGCGGAACCGGTACTGCGTGCCCGGCAGGTCATGGACGCGCTCAACGCGGCGGACCCCGGCGACGACGCCGACGTCCTGCGGGTCCTGGGCATGGCGGCGCACGCGGTGGGGCACGAGGCCCTGGCGGCCGAACTGCTCGTGCACTCCGAGATGACGTTGCGCGAGCAAGGCCGTCTGGGTCTGCTGTCCCAGGTGCTGTCCATGCAGGTGATGATCCACCTGGTGCTCGGGGACCTCGTGCGGGCGGCCGCCGCGGCCGAGGAGGGCGAGCGGCTGGCCGTGGAGACCGGGCAGCCGGTGTGGCGGACCGGGACGCTGGTGTGCGACTCCGTCCTGAAGGCGCTCCTCGGCGACACACAGGAGGCGCTGCGGCTGTCCGCCGAGGCCGAAATGGAAGCGGCCCGCCGCCTCCTGAACGACCTGCTGTCCTGCGTTCAACTCGCCCGCGGGGCCGCGTACCTGGCGGAAGGCCGGAACCGGGACGCGTACCGGATGCTGCGGCGGGCGTTCGATCCGGAGGATCCGAGCTTCCACCAGCGGGAGAGGTTCACCAGCCTGATGTTCCTGGCGGACGCGGCTGTACGCGCCGGCCACCGCGAGGACGCCCGCACCGTGGTGGCCGATCTGGAACTCCTGGCACAGGAGACGCCGTCACCGATCCTGCACGTCCACCTGTCGTACGCCCGCGCTGTCCTGGCCGCCGACGAGGACGCCGAGGACTTCTACCTGGCGGCGTTGCGGAAGGACCTGTCGAGCTGGCCGTACGCCCGCGCGAAGATCGAGCTGGCCTACGGCTCCTGGTCGCGCCGCCTGGGGCGGCTCGACCAGGCACGGTCGCTGCTGCTCTCGGCGCAGTCCGCCTTCGACCGGATCGGCGCGCTCCCGTGGGGCGACGAGGCGCGGCTCGAACTGCGGGCGGCCGGAGCCCCGCTCGTCTGGCCCGACGCGTGCGCAGCCCGGTTCGCACAGATCACCGAGCTGGCCGCGCTGCGGCTGACCGACGACGAGATAGCGCAGCAACTCAGCCTGCCCACCGCGGTGGTGACGATGTACCGCGGCGGAACATGATCCGGCGACCGCGGCGGTGAAGACACCGCGGCAGTCGGATGACGCAAGCCCGGCGCCCCGGCTTCCGGCACCATGACAGGAGTCCGCTTCTCACAAGTCGCCGGATGTGACCGCATGGAAACAGCCGAGAACGGATCGGATTTCTTGCTCGATTCCGAGGATTCGGCGCCCCAGGGCATCGAACTCCGCCATCTGCGCTATTTCGTGGCGGTTGCCGAGGCGGGCACCTTTACTCATGCCGCGGAACGCATGTATGTAGGGCAGCCGACACTGAGTCAGCAGATTCGGCGCCTGGAGGAATTCGTCGGCACACCGCTGCTGCAACGACGGCGGGAAGGCGTACGGCTGACCGAGGCCGGCATCGTACTGCTGGAGGAATCCCGGGCCGTCCTCTCCCTGGTCGATCACGGAGTGAGCAGGACCCGGCGGGCGGCCGGTCTCGGCCGGTCCCGCCTGCGCTTCATCGTCCAGCCGCACCTGCCGTCCACGCTCGCCGCGGAAGCCGTCTCCAGACTGCGCTCCGCCGCCGCCGATGTCGACGTGACGTGGCTGGAGACGGCGCTGGACGCGGAGTTCTCCTCGATCCTCGACCGGCGGGCCGACGCCGCTCTGGGCTGGATGAGCCCGGCCGACCGCACGCTGCCGGACCCTCTCGACGTCATGGAGATCGGGGTCTTCGAACCCGAGGTCTGGGTCCCGGAACAGCACCCGGCGGCCGCGCACGGAGGCATCGGCCTCGACGATCTCGCCCGCATGGACATCATCCACGGGCCGCGCCGCCTCGATCCCGGAACGTACGACGCATGGCGCACCGTGCTGCGGACCGGCAACCCGCGCTTCGACTTCACCGACCCGCCGTTCAGACAGTCGCTGCCCATGACGCTGGCCTTCGCCGCGACCGGGAGCCGGCCCAGCGCCGTCCTGACGGGCCCGTGCCACCGCGTGGGGAGCGAGGCACGGCCGGCGACCGACGCCGCGTGCCACCAGATGGTGCCCGTCCGCGTCGAGCGGTCCCGGCTTTCCGCCACCGCCGGTCTGGTGTGGAGCGCGGACCTGCCCCGTGAAGTGCAGCAGATGCTTTTCGACACCGCGGAAAACATCGCCGTCTGAGCCGGAGTCCCAACCGCAACCGCGGAACACGAAATCCATAGAGCCGACCAATACCAGTATCGTCGGGATCGCTTTCACGGACACCGGGGTTTCGCGGTGAACTGATGACGGCGCAGAAATGCGCGGCCCTCACCCGGAACGGAAGGATCCCCCGATGGGTAAGACCAAGGACATCCACCAGGCGGTCGACGCGGAACTCGCCTTCGACCCGTTCGTGGACGCGACGGACATCACCGTCCACAACCTGAACGGCGAGGTGAGGCTCACCGGCACCGTCCCGAGCTACCTGCAGTACGTGGAGGCCGCCGACGCGGCGCGGCGCGTCGCGGGTGTGACCAAGGTTCACAACCACCTGGAGGTGGTGCTGCCGCCCGAGCACTACCGCGACGACGCGACGCTGGCCGCGACGGCGAACAACGTGCTCCTGATGAACATCGCCGTGCCGCTGGGCGTCGAGGCGACCGCCAACGACGGCAATCTGACGCTGACGGGCATCGTCCGGTACGGCTCCGAGCGCGGGGCCGCCGAAGACGCGGTCTCCGGGCTCACCGGCGTGCGCAACGTCAAGAACAAGATCGACATCGCCGACGACGCCGACCCGGTCGACGTCACCCTGCTGGTCCAGGACGCGCTGGACCGCAACGCGCTGATCCTCGACGACAGCGACGTCGGCATCACCACCAACGAGAACACGGTCGTCCTCACCGGCCATGTCCGCACCTGGGCGGAGCACGACGCGGTGATAGCGGCCGCCTGGATGGCCCCGGGCGTCTACGACGTCCAGGACGACCTCTACATCACCGGCTGACACCCGGTCGGCGAGAGGGCTGCACCAGGGCCGGTTCCCCGGGAACACACCGTGGGACCGGCCCGCTCTCTTCGCCGGCCGTCCGACCAGGACGACAGGAGGAAGCACACCATGCACGACACCGCGCGATCCCGGGCGAAGGAGTCGAAGGACCACGGCTGGTTCCGCGAGCCGGGCACCGATCTCGAACACCTGCTGCGGGACGCTCTCGCGCTGATCGCCGGCACCAAGCCGGTCTCCCGCGAACCCGAGCACCATCACCGGTTCCACGACGCCCCGCGCCACAGGCTCGCCCGTTCCGCGGGGCACCTGGCCGGCTACACCCTGCTCGGCTACATCATCGTCCACCAGCGGCGAAGCCTGAGGCACCTGGCCGACTGAGCCGGTGTGCCACGTCCCGGCGCGGCCTGCAGGCCGCTGCTGCACCTTGTGGTCCGGTCCCTTGCGGACGACCAGGGTGGCCCGGCCGCGGGTGGGGGCGAT